>JAMNZI010000173.1 GCA_023622385.1 Bacillota bacterium
GTATTTTACTGTGGACAATGTCCCTGGTGCTGCTACTTATGAGCTTTGTGTGACTTATCTTCCGTACTTTCATGATTTTCTTTTTAGGTTGCCAGCTTATTCTTTCTCTGTAGGACCTGATGGACGCGTACGATTCAATGTTAATTGTTGGCTACCAGGTTTTCTTACAGGTGAGGTCCGGGCCCTCGATGAGTACGATAATGTCATTGCGCGGTCGGAGCTTTTCGATTTGGAGGTGGATGCAAGGGACCCCAATGGAAGGCCTATCATTTACACTCATGAGGACCTTATATGTGCAGTTGCCAAGGGCATTGTGGGGGAGGGCATCGATCCAGTATTCGCTGATCCTGCAATCGCCGGTTGGACACCGCAGATAAAAGAGTATTACTATAAGGCAAAGGCGATAATAAACGAAATAATTAAGCCAGGAATGACCGATTATGAAAAGGAGAAGGCCATTCATGATTATATAGTTAATAACACCCGCTATGATTATGAGAATTTTAGAAAGGGCACTGTCCCATCTGAATCCTATACCCCATATGGCGTGTTGATAAAGGGAGTGGGGGTATGTCAAGGGTATGCCTATACAACTGCTTTGTTGCTCAATATGGCTGGAGTAAAGTGTATAATAGTAACAGGGGAAACAGGAATTCCCCATGCGTGGAATATAGTACAAATTGACGGACACTACTATCACCTCGACACTACTTGGGATGATCCAGTAACTTTGACGGACGAAGATGTTTTAAGATATGATTATTTCAACTTGAGCGACTCGGAAATGGCCAAAAACCATTTCTGGGATAGGGACGAATATCCTGCCTGTCCCCAGCCTGGTCCTCGACCCTAATGCCTAGAAATTGCATTTAATTTTAAAACTCGCCAATAAAAGCGTTCCTTAAAATCTCGTGCGGTTTTTAAGACAATATCACAAACGGTTTACACAATAAAAGCGTCCTTCAAAAATGGCAGTTGACAATTTCATATGAAGTGGATATAATATTTTTTGCAAAGTGAATATGATTTTAGGTGTGCGGAAGTGGCGGAACAGGCAGACGCGGTAGTTTGAGGGGCTGCTGCTCGTTAAGAGCGTAAGGGTTCGAGTCCCTTCTTCCGCACCAATAAAGCCTCGCTTAATTGAAAGCGGGGCTTTCGTTTTTTCGGCGAATTATTTTTCCTCTCTGTCAAATAATAAACCTGTATCGAGGCTTATTCGTTTGGTGCTGTAGCCATTACGAACTTGGCTTGATGACGAATATACATCTTCGTATGGCGGTCTATGCCATACTGTGTACGGGGAGGAAAAAATGATAAGGCGCTGCATAGCTTTCCTACTGTTTTTGGCATGTATATTTTTTTATCCTGCCGGTATGTATTCTGCTTATGGTGCTTGGACGAACCGTGCTGCTTATAGCGGTTCGCCAGGGCTGGGAGTTGAAGATGCCGCACTCCAGGCAGGCAATTTGAGGGCTCTCGAAGGGGCTTTAGAGTTCGGAGATGCTGTACTTCAAATCGTTGATGTGGATTCGGAGAAGTCGGGCAATCCTTCCGCGGTGCCGCCTTCTACAGCCGCCAGGGCGGCTGTGGTGATGGAGGCTTCCAGCAAGAGGGTGCTGTACGCCAAAAATCCGCATATGAAACTGCCCATGGCCAGCACTACCAAGATCATGACGGCCATATTGGCCATAGAGCTGGGCAATCTCGACGACGTGGTGACGGCCTCACCCAGGGCGGTGGGGGTGGAGGGCTCCTCCATCTACCTGGCAAAAGGGGAACGGCTTACTCTGGAGCAGCTTTTGTACGGGCTCATGCTTCGTTCCGGCAATGACGCCGCTGTTGCCATCGCCGAGCACATAGGCGGCAACGTGGAAAACTTCGTGAGGCTTATGAACAGGAAGGCGGTTCAGATAGGGGCTAGAAATACCAACTTCGTCAATCCGCACGGCCTGCATGACGACATGCACTATACCACAGCTTATGACCTGGCCCTTATATCGGCCTATGCCATGCAAAACCCCATTTTTCGCACCATAGTATCCACCAAATACAAGAAGATTCCTTGGGAGGGGCGAAATTATGATAGGGTGCTCCAGAACAAGAATGCTCTGCTATGGACCTATGAAGGGGCTAACGGTATAAAGACGGGTTATACTAAAGTTTCCCGACGGTGTCTCGCTTCTGCCGCTCTACGCCATGGCATGCAGCTGGTATGCGTGGTGCTGGACTGCCAGCCATGGTTTGATGACAGCGCCGCCCTGCTGGACTACGGCTTTGCAAACTTTAAACCCTATACGGTGGTCTCCAAGGGACAGGTTTTGGGGCGCATTCCGGTGAGGGACGGATATGAAACCCGGGTGGCAGCCGTGTGCAGGGAAGAGATACTGTTGCCGGTAAAGGAAGGAGAAGAAAAGGAGATATCGGTGGAGGTTAAGCTGCCGCAGTACCTCAGGGCGCCGGTAAAGGCCGGTACAAAGGTGGGATATGTAAAGGTGACCTTGGGCGATGAGGTCAGCATCAGAAAGAATCTGTACACCGCAGCCGACGTTAAGGAAAACACCATAAGGTCAAATTTGAAGAGGATAATTGACAGGTGGATGGGCATCCGGTTTGGGTTTTAAAATTTTTAATTTCGAAAAAAGGATTTCGTACCCTATTCGTGGAATAAGATAATAAATGGCTAACAGTGTGTTGTGATGCCTTTACCATATCCAAAGGGGATGCTCTAAAATGATTGAACACCGTCTGGAACGGGATGGGTTGCTGATTGCGCCGGTCACCAAAGAGGATTTGTTTCAGATATGGCTGTGGTATAGCGATGTCGAAAGGTACAAGCACGCTACCGGGCTTGACAAGCCCATCACCTTTGAGGAGATGAGGGACAAGTACATTGAAGCCCGCTGCAGCCGTTGGGAGTTCTTTTTCAAGGTCGTTGAAAAGCAGCATGGCATCATGCTGGGCGTGGTGAAAGGGCGTGTGCACTACCTCTTAGACGACGAGGCCTGGATAAGCTCCATCCTAATCGATGAGGCCTATCAAGGCGTGGGAGTGGGGCATACGGTTGTGTCCACGTTGGAGGAGTATTTCAGGAGCGTATGGCTTATCAGGTGGCTGTATACCGGCGTGTTGGCCAGCAACGTAGTGGGGTTGGAGTTCTGGAAGAGTATGGGGTTTGCAGAGGTAAGAAAGACCCGCTATCAGATCATGCTGAACGATAGGCCCGAGGATATAGTGATCATGGCCAAGAATTTGGAATACGGTAGTTGCTTGCGTTGTGCCTGTGCCGACCTTTAGCCTTTGCTGACTCCAATTAATAAAGTGGAAATATTTTTGAAATATTTTTGTAAAAATTGATGCAATTTACCATGGCTTGTGATAATATAATGGATAAGGTATACAATTTCCAAAAAAGGTGATAAACGTGAAGAAGACGGCAAATATATTTGTGCTGATGCTGCTGGTGTGTTTTCTTTTGGGCGTTCCAGCAAGAGGGGAAGGGACGCCTGCTGATGTAGATATGGATGAGGGGGTTACACAGGGAGCGGCTGATGGCGAAGTGCTGAAGGTAAAGTGCACCGGGCAGAAGGTAGTGGACCTTCAGTTGAGGCTAAGGGATCTGGGGTATTTCAACTACAAGGTCACGGGATATTACGGGACAGCTACCGCCGATGCCGTTAGGCTGTTTCAGGAGCAAAACGGGCTGGTAGTCGATGGGACGGTAGGGCCTGAGACCAGAAAGGTGCTATACAGTCCCAATGCCAAGCGCTATACCGCCTATCCATCCCAGGCGGCTTCTTACCTGCCTACCTCAAGGGGTGGTAGGAGCTCCATGGGCGCGTTGGTTGAGTGGTTCTCCCGGGGACAGTATCTGTTCCCCAGGGGGGCGGTGGCAAAGGTCATTGACCTTTATACCGGCAGGTCGTTTTACATGAAGCGCAGCGGTGGGGTCAACCACGCCGATTCCGAGCCGTTGACGGAAAAGGACGCTCAGACCATAAAGGAGATATGGGGTGGTTGGAGCTGGGATCGCCGGCCTGTCATAGTCGAGATTGGCGGCGTACGGGTGGCCGCTTCCATGCACGGAATGCCCCATGCTTATGACACCATACCTAACAACGGCATGCAGGGCCACGTATGCATACACCTCTACAAGAGCAGAACCCATATAAATAATAGGGAAGATCCTGATCATCAGGCTGCTGTGATGAGAGCCGCTGGCCGATAAGGCCAGCGTTTTTTGTGTTTAAGGCATAAAAGCCTTCCTCTTTGGCAAGATTAATTACAGGTGATGCGAGGATGAGACGTTGGATAAAAATAGGTATAGCAGGGCTTGTGGCTGGTTTGTGCAACGGCTTTTTTGGCTCGGGAGGCGGCACTATCGTGGTGCCTGCTATGGTGCACCTTTTGGGCATGAAAGAGCACGATGCCCATGCTACTGCCTTGGCGGTCATACTGCCTTTGACGGCCATAAGCTCCTTTGTGTATTTCAAAAGCGGCTTTTTTCAGTGGGATGTAATATGGAAGGTGGCCGCCGGCGGCGCTCTGGGAGGCCTTATAGGGGCGTGGATCCTCAACCGGATCTCGCCTTACTGGCTGCGCAAAGTTTTTGGCCTTTTCATGATCATTGCCGCGATAAGGATGATCGCATAGATGCTGCTTTTTTTTATAGGGCTGGCTTTCGGGATTGTTGGTGGGATGGGCATTGGCGGAGGTACCGTTCTCATTCCAGCCTTGGTTTTTTTGGCCGGCCTGTACCAGCATGCTGCCCAGCGGGTCAATCTGGCGGCATTCTTTCCTACGGCAATTCTGGCAATCTGGCTTCATGTCAAAAACGGATATATCAAATACAGGATGGCCCTCTATCTCTTTCTGGCAGGGGCCATAGGCGCATTTCTGGGAGCTAGGCTCGCTGTTATCACCTCTTCCGACATCTTAAAAAAGCTGTTTGGGATTTTCTTGTTGGTAATGGGTATCTATGAGCTCACGCGAAGTGGGAAAAAATAATATATCGTTCAGATGGCAACATATGCGTTTTTGTGGAGATTGCTAAATTTATAACATACAAACGCCTTGAAAGATGTTTTGTATTTCTATAACAATTAGCAAATCTTTTTTTAATTTTGTGGAATATATGTATAATACACTTGTTAAAGTGTGTAGTAGTTATATAACAGCTAAAACTGTTTAAAATGCTGTTTTCAAGCCATTTGTTAAAAAATAAACTTGTAGAGTGTATAACATTTTTATAAAAACTGTGTTATAATATTCAAAGATGGATGTATATACGCTGCATTATTGAAGACTAAGCTGCATGCCATTTGGCGTCATTGGATAAATCTTAAAGATTTATAAAAGAAGGTGTGTGAAATGGGGTTGAAGGTGTTTGGGTTTAAGGGAGGGGTGCATCCTCTTCACAGGAAAGAGGGCACGCAGGACAAAGCGGTGGAACGGATGCAAGCGCCCAAGCTGGTGTATATACCTTTGCAGCAGCACATAGGCGCTCCCTGCGAACCCTTGGTAAAGCCGGGCGACCGCGTTAAACTGGGCCAAAAGATCGGACAGCCAAAGGGCTTTGTGGGTGCGCCGGTTCATGCCAGCGTTTCGGGAGTGGTAAAGGAGATAAGGCAGGTACCCCATCCTGCCATGGGGCAAGGGCTTGCCGTTGTCATCGAGAATGACGGTATGGATGAGCCTGATGAGTCCATAGCTCCGAAGAATTTGGAGTCGCTGGGCGTTGAGGAGTTAAGGGATCTGATCCTTGAGGCCGGCATCGTAGGCATGGGTGGTGCCGCATTTCCCACGCATGTCAAGCTTTCGCCACCCAAGGACAGGAAGATAGATACCGTGATCTTAAACGGTGCCGAATGCGAGCCTTATCTGACGGCCGACCACCGCTTGATGGTGGAAAACCCGCAGGATGTGGTGGACGGCTTAAAGGCCATCATGAAGGTGCTTGGGGTTGAAAGAGGGTACATCGCCATAGAGGACAACAAGCCGGATGCCATACGTGCCATTTCTGATGCCGTCAAATCGGTGCCCGGGGCAAAAGTGGTGCAGCTTAAGACCAAGTATCCCCAAGGTGCCGAAAAGCAGCTCATATATGCCGTGACCGGCAGGCAGGTACCGTCGGGAGGCCTGCCCATGGACGTTGGGGTTGTGGTCAACAACGTGGGAACTGGTGGTGGGGTAGCTCAGCCCAAGAACCTGCTTGTGCGCATAGGTACCACCTTTAGGGATGTGATCGATGCCTGCGGCGGGCTGGTGGGTCAACCGGCCAAGGTGATATCGGGAGGGCCCATGATGGGGATTGCGCAGTATACCCTGGATGTGCCGGTCATAAAGGGCACCTCGGGGATCCTGGTGCTCACCAAGCAGGAAGCCGAGACGCCCGAACCGGGTCCATGTATACGGTGCGGCAGATGCGTAGAGGCCTGCCCCATGGGACTTATGCCTTTATTTATCAGCGCTTATGCCCTCAAGGGGGACTATGATAACAGCGAAAGGCTACATGCCATGGACTGCATAGAGTGCGGCTGTTGCTCATATATATGTCCTGCTAAGCGTCCGCTTGTGCAATCGGTGCGCACTGCTAAACGGGTGATTACCGAAAGGAGAAGGCGTGCTGCGGCCAACTGATGCCAGCTGGCAACGGTAAAGCTCCAGAAGCCTGTTGTGTGCGTTGTTGCGCGGCTTTTGCCCAAGGATTGGACTGTTTAAACCAAGGCATGATTGTTCTGCGTTCAGTTAAGGAGCAAAGTTATAAGAAGCAGGGCTGTTCCAAATACCGCCTGTTGGGGCCGGGACAGCATCATATAAAGGCGGATTACAAATACCCCAACCTTCTAAACCGGGTTTGTACCCATATGGTTTAGATGAAGAGGGGGATGTTGCGATGGAGCCTTTGATAGTTTCTTCTTCCCCCCACGTGTATTCAAAGGATACCACGGCCCGCATCATGCTGGATGTGGTGCTAGCCCTTTTGCCGGCGGCGGCAGCCGGCGTGTACTTCTTCGGGGGAAGAGCGGCTTTGATAATGGTCATATCGGTTTTATCGGCCGTGATGACCGAAGCCATTGTGCAAAAGCTCATGAAAAAGCCGGTTACCATCAGCGATTGGAGCGCTGTGGTGACGGGGCTTATGCTGGCTTTTAACCTGCCGCCTACCGTTCCGCTGTGGTTGCCCGTGGTGGGTTCGGCCATCGCCATCGCTTTGGTTAAACAGGCCTTTGGCGGGCTGGGGCACAACTTCATGAACCCGGCATTGGCTGCCAGGGCTATCTTGCTGGCGGCGTGGCCGGTGTATATGACCACCTGGGCAGATCCCATTCACGGGGCCATGGGAGCTGTGAACGCGGCAGCGTCGGCTGATGCCGTCAGCTCGGCTACACCCCTTGCCATACTTAAGGGGCTGGAAGGGACGCAAGAGCAGCTTCCTCCGCTATGGTCCATTATCGTGGGTGGTACCAGAGGTTGCTTGGGCGAGACGTCGGACCTGGCCCTTCTGCTGGGCGCCGCTTATCTGCTGTGGAGAAGGGTGATAAGCTGGAGGATCCCGTTTAGCTTCATCAGTACCGTGGCTCTGCTTACCTGGGTTTTGGGGCCGCAGGGCCTTTTTACCGGAAATGCGATATACCATATATTTTCGGGCGGACTTATCCTGGGCGCATTTTATATGGCCACCGACTATTCGTCTTCGCCGGTGACGCCTAAAGGGCAGATAATAATGGGTATCGGGTGCGGAATAATCACGTCTATCATTCGCCTGTATGGCGGTTATCCCGAAGGCGTCACCTATTCCATACTGCTGATGAACGTGGCCGCTCCTTTGATTGATAGGTTTACCATGCCCCGCATTTATGGGGAGGTGAGAGCAGATGTCTGAAGGCGTAAAGCTGTCCATCAAGCTGTTCATAATAACCGCGGTGGCCGCTCTGGCGCTGGGCATCACCCATGCGGTTACCGAGGAGCCCATAAGGCTTCAGAATGAGCAGGTCAGCTTGGAGGCCAGAAAGGCGGTGCTGCCCGATGCTGAGGAATTCGTCCGGGTGGACTTATCGGAATACAAAGATGAGTATCCCAACGTTGTTGAGGCGTACCAGGGCAAGGCGGGAGAGGATACGGTAGGCTATGTATTTAAGGTTATATCCAAGGGTTATGGCGGAGATGTGGAGCTGTTTGTGGGCATAGATGCAAGGGAAGATAAAGTTAAGAACGTGAACATCATAAGCCACAACGAAACCCCCGGTTTGGGGGCCAAAGCGGCCGGGCCTGATTTCTTAGGCCAGTATTCTGGCAAACCGGTTGGCAGTCCGCTGACGGTAGTAAGGGGAAGCGCTACACAGGATACGCAGGTGGAGGCCATAACCGGCGCTACCATAACCTCAAAAGCCGTGACGGAGGGTGTAAACTCTGCTGCAGAGCTATACGGCCGCCTATTAAAGGACGGGGGTGCTGAGAGATGAAGGCTGTGAAGGTATTTTTCAACGGCGTGCTCAACGAAAATCCCACTTTCAGGATGGTTCTGGGGATGTGCCCTACCCTTGCTTTGACTACCGCAGCCATAAACGGCATAGGCATGGGGCTAGCTACCACCTTCGTTTTGGTGGGTTCAAACCTGGTGATATCCCTGCTGAAGAATTTTGTACCCCAAAAGATAAGGATTCCCGCTTTTGTGGTGGTCATTGCCACCTTTGTGACGGTGGTAAGCATGATAATGCAGGCCTTCCTTCCCGAGCTCAACAAGAGCCTGGGCATATATATTCCGCTTATCGTGGTAAACTGCATCATACTAGCAAGGGCCGAGTCTTTTGCATCCAAGAATTCGGTTTTGCTGTCGATTATCGACGGGCTGGGTATGGGCATAGGGTTTACCTTAGCGCTGCTCTTGCTGGGTTCAATACGCGAAATAGTGGGTGCCGGGACCTGGTTTGGTATGCCCGTTTTTTCGGATGGCTTCAGCCCGGCTGTCATAATGATACTGCCTCCCGGTGGGTTTATAACCCTTGGGCTGGTGCTGGGGCTGCTCAACAAGCTTACGGGCAGGGCTGAGTAGAGCCGGTTTTAGGCTGAATTGCAAGCTTTTAAGCTTTATCATCGATGAGGAGAAAGCCTTTGTGGCTGATCCATAATGCTGTGCCTCTTGTTCCGGATGTGTTTGGCTGTGGTATTGCGCTTTGACCGGGTGTAGGCTCAATTAGAAAGCGATATGGTAGGGGGAAATGGTATGGAATACGTGGGTAAAATATTCGTCATATTGATAAGTTCGATACTCATAAACAACTTCGTCATGTCAAGGTTTTTGGGCATCTGCCCCTTCCTCGGGGTGTCAAAGCGGGTTGAAACCGCTGTGGGGATGGGCGCTGCCGTTACCTTCGTGATGGCCATGACATCATTGATCACCTATATAATCCAGTATGCCATACTCGAGCCTTTGGGCCTTGAGTACCTGCAGACCATCATATTCATTCTGGTAATAGCCTCGTTGGTGCAGTTTGTGGAGATGGTCATCCAGAAGACCAGCCCGACGCTGTACCAGGCGCTGGGGGTGTATCTACCGCTTATTACCACCAACTGCGCCGTGCTGGGCGTGGCCATCATAAACATAGACGAGAAGTATGATTTGATTCAGGCGCTGTTTAACGGAGTGGGAGCTGCCCTGGGATTTACCCTGGCCATAGTGCTTTTTGCCGGAATACGTGAACGGCTGGAATCATCTGATATACCCAAGCCGCTCAAAGGGTTTCCTATCGCCCTCATTACAGCGGGATTGATGTCGGTGGCCTTTCTGGGGTTCCAGGGGCTCATAAAGTAAGGGGGGATATTGTCCATGGAGAAGATATTGCTGTCCTTGCTCAGCCTGGGGGGCATGGGGCTTTTGTTTGGTGCGGTTCTGGCTTTTGCTTCCAGGAAGTTTGCTATAGAGAAGGACCCCAGGGCTGAAGCTATCCGCGAGGTGCTGCCTGGCGCCAATTGCGGTGCGTGCGGCTATCCGGGGTGCGACGGGTTCGCCGAGGCAGTGACATCCGGTAAGGCGCCGGTGGACGGCTGCACCGTAGGGGGGTCGCCCGTGGCCATGAAGGTGGGCAGCATAATGGGCGTTCAGGTCGAACAAAGAGAGCGAGTCATTGCCCGTGTGCTGTGCCAGGGCGATTGCCAAAATGCCGTAAACAAGTATGAATACAAAGGCGTACAGGATTGCGTGGCGGCATCCATGCTGGCCGACGGGTTCAAGGGTTGCAGCTACGGTTGCCTGGGGCTGGGGACCTGCGTGAGGGCATGCCCATTCGACGCCATCCATATTTCGGATGGAGGCATCGCCGTAGTGGATTCCGATAAGTGTACCGGGTGCGGCAAGTGCGTGGAGGCCTGTCCAAAGAATTTGATACAGCTTATTCCCGAGTCCAGCCAAGTACAGGTGCTGTGCATATCCAGGGATCCCGGTAAGCAGGTGCGCCAAAACTGCAAAGTGGGATGTATAGGATGCAGGCTGTGCGTTAAGGCCTGCCAGTTTGACGCCATAGACTTTGTTGACAATCTTGCCAGGATAAGGTATGATAAGTGTGTAAACTGTATGGCATGCGCGGAGAAATGTCCAACTGGCGCCATACATGCCGATTTTGCCAAGCGCAAGGTGGCCTTTATCGCTGAGAATTAGTGCAAAGGCTACTGCCTGCAAGAAGTATGCTGGTTTTGAAGCCACTGCAACTCTATCAAGGGGTCCAATGTATGGTCGGCCGAAGGGCGAAGCAATGGGTTTTCGAATAGGATGGTGGGACGGTGCCGTAAAGGCGCCGTCTTAATAAGGTTATATTACTGGGCAAAAAGGTAAGCGGTTAACCGGTTAGGTTTCGGCCACTATCCGAAGGGGTAGTGGCATAAAATATATTAATTTTGATAAGTTGAGGTGAACGCGATGAAGCTTAGCTTGGCCGATTTGAAAAATAGGCAACAATGGGAGGCCAAGGGTTACAAGCTGCCTGAGTTTGATGTCGAAAAGGTAAGGGAGAAGACCGGGAAGGAGCCCATATGGATTCACTTTGGAGCGGGCAACATATTTAGAGCTTTTCCCGCAGTACTCCAGCAAACCCTTCTTGAAAAAGGATACAGCGACAGAGGAATTGTAGTATGTGAGTCGTACGACGAGGAGATTATAGAAAAGGCCTATGCGCCATATGACAACCTCAGCGTGGTGGTCACCTTGAAGGCCGATGGCAGCGTGGATAAGAGGGTTGTGGCCAGCGTGGCGGAAGCCATGCCTGCCAGTGGCAACATGGACAGGTTGATCGAGATATTTACCTCCCCCTCACTGCAAATGGCCAGCTTTACCATAACCGAAAAGGGGTACTCGTTGAAAAATGCCAAGGGCGAGTATTACCCCGATGTGGTGGCTGACTTCAACTGCCTGTCGGACCGTCCCAAGACCTTGATGGCCATGATCGCACAGCTGTGCTATAAAAGGTATCAGGCCGGCAGGTTGCCCATAGCGCTGGTGAGCATGGACAACTGCTCCCACAACGGTACCAGGCTGTACGAGGCCGTAAAGGCCTTTGTCGATGCTTGGGTAGAAAAAGGCCTTGTGGATAGGGGTTTCAAGGACTACATTGAGGATCCCAATCTGGTATCATTCCCCTGGAGCATGATAGACAAGATAACCCCGCGCCCGTCTGAGCAGGTGAAGGCCATGCTGGAAGCCGATGGCCTAGAGGGCGTAGATATAGTATGTACCGGTAAGAATACGTATATCTCCTCCTTTGTGAACGCCGAGGAAGTGCAATACCTGGTAATAGAGGACGTATTTCCAAACTCAAGGCCTCCGCTGGAGAAAGCCGGCGTGATATTTACCGATAGAGAGACAGTGGATAAAGTCGAAAAGATGAAGGTATGTACTTGCTTGAATCCTCTTCATACCGTGCTGGCAATTTACGGCTGTCTGCTGGGGTACAAATCCATAGCCGATGAGATGAAGGATAAGCACCTTAAGGCTTTTATAGAGAAGGTGGGATATGAAGAGGGACTGCCGGTGGTGGTTGATCCGGGCATCATAAACCCCGGAGACTTCATAAAGGAGGTCATTGAGAAGCGCTTCCCCAATCCGTTTGTGCCCGATACGCCCCAGAGGATCGCTACCGACACCTCCCAGAAGATACCGGTGCGTTTTGGGGAAACCTTAAAGGCTTATATCAGGACCGGCAAGAGGGATATCTCCACCCTGACTTACATACCCCTCGTATTTGCCGGCTGGATCAGATATCTCATGGGCGTAGACGATGAAGGTAATCCCTTCACCCCCAGCCCCGATCCCATGCTGGAGGTCATGCAGTCATACGTCAAAGGCATAAAGCTTGGGGATACCGGCCCGTTTACCGAGGCCTTAAAGCCCATACTGTCTAACGAAAACATCTTTGGCGTCAACCTGTACGAGTATAACCTGGCTTCCAAAGTGGAGGCCATGTTCGCAGAGCTGGTTGCCGGCAAGGGAGCGGTGAGGAAGACTCTGGAGAAATATATAAAGGTGTGATAGAAACAAAGCCGTAAAAAGAGGGTTGTCAGACTTTGTCTGGCAGCTCTCTTTTTTTGTGTTCGGTTGGCACTTTTAGGTTTTTCTTTTTGAGCAATTTTTATAAAAAATTTTTAAAAACTTAGAAGGAATTTTTTCAAATGCGTCGAATATACATCATATAGAAATCGATATCTAAAGTTGAGTGCGGAGGCCGAGGGTATACAGGCCAAGACTTCTGATTTGCGTTGCGATGCAGCAGATTCAAGGAAACATCGCACTCACAACTGTAAGCGTTAGCAAGGGCTTATCAACCAAGGCTTGTCGACAAAAGCTTATCAGGAAGGTCTATAAATAGGTCTTGATTGACTGGATACCGGTATAAAGCCGAATGGTTAAATTAAGAAACTTTTTCAGCGAAACACAAAACAGTGTCGGTAATAGCGGATGAAAGAGTGTAAAATTCGAAGAAGCCAATTTTGGAAATACCATGAAAAGCGGAGGTACGTTGAGATGCCTAGGGTAAAAGACAAGGTAACCATATACGATGTAGCAAAGATGGCCAACGTCTCGCCGGCTACCGCTTCAAGGGTGTTGAGCGGTTCCAATTATCCTGTGAAAGAGGCGTTAAGAAAGAGGGTTGTTGAGGCCGCAAAGAAGCTCAATTACTCGCCCAACATGCTGGCAAGAAGCCTAAAGAGCAACACCAGCAATGACATAGGCGTAATAATTCCTACCATATCAAACCCGTTTTATTCATCGGTCATTCTGGGTATAGAGAAAGAGGCCGATAAAAGGGGATACAACTTGCTTTTGTGCAACACATTCAGGGATGTAGAAAAGGAGAAGAGATACCTTCAGTCGCTTTACGAGAAGCAGGTAAAGGGCGTCATCATCTCAACGCTGGGTGCCAGGAATATAGAGGAGTACATCGAAAAGGGCCTAGAGTTTGTGCTGCTGGACCAAAAGATAGACAATCTGGAGTGCAGCTTCATAAGCTTTGACTGCTTCAAAGGAGCCTACATGGCTGTGGAGTACCTCATACAGAATGGGCACCGCAAGATCGCCTTTGTCAGCTCGCCGCTCACCAAGTGGACCCGCAAGGAGACCTTTAAAGGGTACAAAGCGGCCCTTACTGACAACGGCATTGCCGTTGAGGAGGAGTATTTTCTCATCGGTAGCCACGAGGAGGAGATCGATGAGGAGGGCTTTGAGTTCAAAAACGGCAAAGAGATGGCCGACGAATTTATAAAGCGCAAGCTGGATGCCACAGCTGTGCTGGCAGTTAACGATATGACGGCCTTTGGGTTTATCCAGCAGATGTATCTCCATGGGAAAAGGGTGCCGGATGACATATCGGTGATCGGGTTTGATGACATCTCGTTTGCCAGGATGTTTTCACCGCCACTTACAACGGTCCAATATCCCGCCTATGAAGTGGGGCGGTTGGCGGCGATGCTGTTGCTAGATAAACTTTCTGGAAACAACCATTCCAACATGAGCGTAAATCTTCATCCCAAATTGGTCATACGGGATTCTGTAAAGCCGCTGGCGTGAAGAATCGAAATCGATATCTTATAAATGAAGGGAAGGGTGTCTTATGAAGAGCTGTTGTATTGAAAAGCAATTTGACAAGCTGAAGGTGCAGGTGTATGAGAACAGGGATGAGATGGGGAGGGCCGCTGCCAGCAGCGTGGCTGCCAGGCTGAGGGAGCTCCTCGGCTCTAAGGAGGAGGTGAGGGTGGTATTTGCATCGGCGCCTTCGCAGTCGGATTTCTTGAAATACCTGGTGCAGGAGCGGGATATCGATTGGAGCAGGGTGACGGTATTTCACCTGGATGAGTACGTGGGCGCATCTTTGGATGATGATTACAGCTTCGCTAAGTTTATAAAGGACCATGTGGTAGACGAGGTTCATCCCGGCAGGGTGTTTTATTTGAACGGCAAAAATCCCGATGTAGAAATCGAGTGTCAGCGATATGCGCAGCTCCTAGCTGAGAAGCCCATCGACATCGTGTGCTTGGGTATAGGGGAGAATGGGCATATTGCCTTCAATGAGCCGCACGAGGCCGATTTTGATGACCCCAAGCTGGTAAAGAGCGTTACTCTGGATGAGAAGTGCAGGACTCAGCAGTTCCACGATTTCAAGTTTGCCTCCATGGACGATGTGCCCCGCTATGCCATAACCATGACGGTGCCGGCCATTATGGCGGCGGAGTACATATACTGCATCGTTCCCACCGACCGGAAGGCCGAAGCGGTAAAGGCAGCGCTGACAGGCCCCATTACCGAGAAGTGCCCGGCCTCTGTCCTCAGGACACATGACAGGGCTGTGCTGTTTTTAGACAGGGATGCCGCCAAGCTGGTGGAGGGATTGGTATGAGGTTCGGCATTTACGGGTGCAGGCATGCGCATATAGCCGAGTTTGTCGATGAGATGCTCAAGCTGGGGCATGAGTTTGTAGGTATTTACGAGACCGAGCTGGATATAGCCAGGGGTATGGCTGAGAAGTACAAGGTGCCCCTGTTTGACAGAGGGGAAGATCTTCTCAAGCTGAAGCCCGATATCATGGGCACCTCGGCCATCAACAACCGGAAGATCGATATCATCGAGCTGTGCAACCAGCAAGGCATTCACGTCATGGCAGACAAACCCATAGTGACCAGCAGGGAAGGCTATGCAAGGCTTGAGAAGGTGGTAAGGCAGGGGAGAATTCAGGTGGGCATGATGCTGACTGAGCGATTTAATCCCCCAATTTATGCCCTGTGGAAGATGATACGTGAAGGCAAGCTGGGGCAGGTGGTCAGCTTTACCATCATGAAACCCCACAAGCTGCTTGAAAAGAAGCGAGCCCCGTGGCACTTCTCCAAAGAGGAGAACGGCGGAATAGCCATAGATCTGCTGATACACGATATAGATCTGCTGCGGTGGTTTACCGGCAGCGAGCTTGACTCGTGCAGCGGTTATATCAAGAAGACGGCTTATCCTCAGTATGAGACTTTTTACGACAGCGTAAACGCCGTTGTAAAGATGAAAAACGGGGTGGTGGCCACCCTTGAGGCCAACTGGTGGATGCCCGACTCTTATTTTACTTTCGGTGACGGGCGGATATTCTGCGTAGGGACGCAGGGCAGGGTTGAGGTGCGCACCACGGGCGACTGCCAGGCAAAGGGAGAGCCTTTTGCACTGCTCATCAAGGATACCGAAACCTATATAAGGTGCGAGAACGTGGCCTTACCCACTACGCTCACCCAGGATTTTATAAACCGCATTGAGGGCAGGAAGGACGTCATAATCTCCGGCGAGGACGTGCTGATGTCCAGCCTGGCTGCCATAGAGATTGACGAGAGCCTGGAGGAGGTATGCCTGTGTTGACTTGCGGTACAAAGCTCTCAATTGGCGACGTATGAGTCGGATTTATTGCAACATATTCTCGCGGCGAAGTCTTTAGCAAGGTTGCTTTTCAGCGGCTGAGATTTCACATCCAAGGTGAGGGAAATAGCTGGTGCAAATGTTGATGCAAATAAAGGAAATGCTTAATCAGCCAGGTATATACTAGCATATATCTTAAAGCCTTCACATCTAATTTTTTAAAAGAAAAGAAATAAAAGAAAACGGGAGGATGATTTAAAAATGGAAAAGGTCAGGTTCGGGATTATAGGGTGCGGCGTTATAGCTCCCCATCACGCAGATGCCATCGTAAACAACAAGAGGGGAGAACTGGTGGCGGTATGCGATATTGAAGAGGAGAAGGCCAGAAAGTTTCAGCAAAAGTACAATGTTCCCCATTATTACACCGACTATCGGAAGATGCTGGAGAGAAAGGACATTGATGTGGTGTGCATCTGCACGCCCAGCGGGCTTCACGGCGATATGACCATTGATGCGGCCAATGCTGGCAAGCATGTCTTCTGCGAAAAGCCGCTGGACATCAATGCCGACAAGATGACCCGCATGATAGAGGCCTGCAGGCGCAACAACGTCAAGCTGGGTTGCGTGTTCCAGAGGAGGTTGATGAAGGAGGCCATCGAGACCAAGAAGGCCATCGAAAGGGGCGAGTTTGGCAAGATCATCCTCGCTGATGCCTATCTGAAATACTACCGCAGTCAGGAGTATTATAACTCCGCCGGATGGCGTGGGACATGGGAGCTGGATGGCGGCGGTGCTTTGATGAACCAGGGCGTCCATGGTATCGACTTGCTTATGTGGCTAGTGGGCGATGTGGCCAGCGTGTTTGCGAGGGCCGAGACCTTGGCGAGGGATATAGAGGTGGAGGATACGGCCATAGCCCTTTTGAAGTTTAAAAACGGCGCCATCGGTGTAATCGAAGGCACTACATCGGTTTATCCCCCTCAGGAGACGCGGCTTGAAATCCATGGCCAGAAGGGGAGCGTCATCTTTGGGGATTCGGGGTTTAAGCAATGGAGAACTATAGGGAGCGATGTGGATACCTTCCCCGATGTGAAGGGCGAGAAGATCGGCGGTTCGGCCGATGCGGCAGCCATCTCCAGCTGGGGACATTATGCGCTGATAGACGATATGATCTCGGCAGTCATAGAGGACAGAGACCCCATGATCACCGGCGAGTCGGCCAGGAAGGCCGTTGACCTTATACTGGCTATATATGAATCGGCCAGGACTGGCAAAGAAGTGTTTTTGGAAAGGTTTGGTGAGTAGATGATGTTGGAGTTTGCAGGCATCAAATTCAAAAACCCAGTAGTAATAGCTTCCAGCCCTTTGACCAGCAAGATAAAATGGCTGATTGAGGCAGAAAAGCACGGCGCTGCTGCGGTGAGCACAAAGCTGACCTTTATAAAGCAGCCGTTTTATGGCAAGCTGCGCATGCATAACAACATAAAGCTGTCAAGCATAGTTTGCTATGATAGAAGGCTGGACCTGGAGGAAGGCTTAAGGCTGGTAGAGGAAGCCAAGAAGAAGACCAATCTGGTAATCTTTAGCAATATCACCCATGACAACGAGGACATGGACGGCTGGGCATTGCTGGCCAAGGAATTTGAGAATGCCGGCGCCGATATAATCGAGGCCAATATGGTTTGCCCTAACGTCGGCCTGTCCACAAAGAGCATAAAGGGGCAAGAGGCCCTGGGGGCAGGGGAGTTTGGCGGTGCGGTGACCGGCCAGGACCCCCAGAGGGTTCGCAACGTGATTAAAACATTAAAAGAGAGCGTGAAGATCCCAGTGGTTGCCAAGCTAACGCCCAACGTGGCGGATATAGGGTATATGGTGAGGGTGTGCCAGGAGGCTGGAGCCGATGGAGTATGTCTTGCCGGCGCCCAATCCAGCTTGCCTCTGGTGGACATCTACAATGATGGCAAGCCGGAATACCATCTGCTAAATGGAGTATCTCACGGGAGCCTGGGTGGCCCGGCCTGCTTGAACATGGCCTTTTCACAGGTGGCGCAGGCTGCCACAAAAAGTTCGCTGCCCATTATCGGCGGGGGCGGCCTGGAGACCGCCGAGCAGTGCATCATGATGATGATGTGGGGTGCCACCCTTGTTACCATGTGTACCTCCGTCATGTGGTACGGCTGGGAGGTAGTAGACAGGATCGTTCGGGGGATGGAGGAGTATCTGGAAAAGCAGGGCGTAACTTATCAGGACATAATAGGGAAGTCGCTCAAGTATTTGCGGCCCTCACATCAGCTTGAGGCACTCGAGGGGTGGCCTGAGGTGGACCTGGATAAGTGCATCGGCTGCGGGAGATGCGCAAAGCCCGGGCATTGCGATGCCATAGAGATGGTTGACGACAAGCCTGCCATCACCCCTGACAGGTGCCTGGGATGTGGTATATGCATAGCGCTTTGCCCCACAAAGGCTTTGACGATGCACTATGAGTAAACACCAAATCGGTATAATGCTTTTAGCGTGGTGGTTTTGGCATAACGGTGTGGGTGTTTATCTGTTATTAGATTTACTCTGAAAGAGGTGACCTTAAGAATGGGCAGAAAGGTCAGGATTTTGATTGTGGGATCGGCTTTTGCTGCCGATTTCCATCTGTATGCCTATTCGCGGTGCAGGGACATCGCTGAAGTGGTGGCCATAACCGGCAGAAACAAGGAGAAGGCCCATGCGCTACTCAAAAAGTATGGACTTGAGAATTGCGCGGTGTATGACGATTACATGAGGGCCATCCAGGAGGTTGACTGCGATGTGGTGGACATCTGCCTGCCAAATTACCTGCATCACGAGGTGGCAATAGCGGCTTTGAACAGAGGCAGGCACGTCATATGCGAGAAGCCACTGGCCACCACCGTCGAGGACGGAATGGATATGGTGGAGACGGCCAACAGGGTGGGCAAAAAGCTGTATTATGCGGAGGACTGGCTGTTTGCCCCGGCGTTGAACAGGGCCATCGAGATAATAGAGGAGGGGGCCATAGGCAAGCCGGTGTTTATAAGGGCCAGGGAATGCCATTCGGGTTCCCATTCGCCTTATGCGCAGACCATACAGTACTGCGGTGGCGGGTGCTTGATTCACCTGGGGATTCACCCCATCGGCTTTATACTGGCATTGAAAGAGGGCAAATGGACGGAACTTACGGCATCTGTATCCGGCGGGCTGGGAAACAACTTGATGCATAAAAAGCTGGAAGGGGAAGACTGGGCCTGCTGTATCATGAAGTTTGCCGATGGCACCTCGGCCGTGGTGGAGAGCAATTATGTCACAAAGGGTGGAATGGAGGACGTGATCGATATATACGGCACTGAAGGCTGCCTGCATGTGGATATTACCTTCTCTTCGCCCATCACCTGCTATTCCATACCCGGCCTGAAATATACGGTGGAAAAGGCTGAAATAACGACGGGGTGGTCAAAGCCGGCCGTCGATGAGAGGTTCAACCTCGGATATGTGGATGAGATAAGGCATTTTATGGAGTGCGCGCTAAAGGACGAGGATGCAAAGGTGGGTTTAAGAGGAGTAGACGGCCTGGAGGCATTGAGGGTGGTACACCTGGCTTACAGGTCGGCCAGAGAGGGCATAACCATCAAGAACGAGCGGATTGGCGCGCACTTGTAATGGACTTTTCACCATCAGAAATTGCATTACACCGTCATAATGTCACTGCGCAGTTATGGCTTTGCATGGCGCATCGTGTGCAAATCTTAAGTGTATTATGGATAGATGAGAAGTGAGCCTGTATGTCTAGAACAAATGCA
>JAMNZI010000194.1 GCA_023622385.1 Bacillota bacterium
CGGATTAAGGCCAGAATACGTGGACGTTAGCGTAAATGCCTATTTAAAGGCTGCAAAGCTTTTAGACGATGTAGAGGATATATCAAATAGCCGCGGAGTATGCATCATGGATTACGGGTACAGCACATTGACCATATGCGTGTTGGAGAAAGGAGTGCCCTTTGTAGTGAGAACGGTGGATAAAAGTTGGGATGATCATAACTTTGACGCTGTAGCCGCTACATTGACCCAGGTGATGGATTATTATTACAGCCGGAGCTATACCTGGCACATAGAGAGGGTGTGGGTAGTTGGCGGAAGAAGCCTTGCAAAGGATTTGTGTCGGTACCTGGAGTTGCAAACCGGTACGGAGGTCAAGGAGGTGACCCCTCAGTTGCTGAGGATAAAGTGTGATGAGGGGCAGGATTTCCCCGCTAGTCTCTATTTTAAATGTCTAGGCGCTGCTATAAGAGAGGACTGATTTAGTTATGAAGGATATAAACTTGCTCAATGATTTCTATCGTCCAAAGAAAACCGCAAAAGTAGCATCATCCCTGTTGATGGCAGCTTTGACAGTTGTCCTATTTTCATACCTTGGCGTTTTTGTGCCCTTAGGGCAAAAACGCCAACTGAGCCTTATGGTATCCAATTTTTCGCAAGTAAGCAGCGAGTATGAATCGCTTGAAGAAAAGTACGCCAAACTTTCAAAGGAGGTGGAGGAGCTACAGCAAAAGGCCAGCGGCATTACCCCGCTGATATATGGACAAAAGTGGAGCCGGATTTTTGATCTGCTTGAACGGGCTATACCTCAAGGGGTAACCTTGAGCAGCCTTTCATATGATGGAGATGCTGTGGTATTGGAAGGAATTGCATCGAATGATATTGAAATTGCTCGATTTATGGTGATGGTTGAAAAAACCGGCTTATTTTCGGAAGTGAACATTAAAAAGGTTTACGGAGATCAAGAGAGGCAGATGTTTTTAATGAGCTGTAAGCTCAATTCTCTGGATTGATTATAATGTGAAGATGCAGCAGAAGGGTGGTTTAATTGATGCAGCTTACGAAACGGGAAAAGGTGTTTATTGCGATATTCATTGCAGTATCGATTGTGGCGGTGTATTATGTATTTTTTTATCAACCGCTGGTGAAGGATATAGAGGCCATGTCGGTGCAGGTGACGGAAGTTGGAAATTTGCCCCTGCTCATCAAATCGAAGAAAGAACAGCTAACCGCTCTACAGCAAGAGTATGAAGAGCTTTCAACAAAAGTGTCAGGGACGCTGGAAAGCTTGCAATGGCCTGACGACCACCCAGGTCTGGTGGTGCATCTATATCGGATTTTTTCACCCCGTTCCCAAAGGCAACAGATAGAGTTTGGGGAGATGGAGCAGCATACCGATTTTTGCCTGCTGCCGGTCAACGTGACGTTTACCGCCAGATATGATGACTTTAAGGATATACTGGTACAGCTTGAAAAGTCTGCTTATAAAAACTATATTCAGGCTTTGGATGTACAGGCGATAGAGGGAAGAGACTCTGTCAGCGTGAACATGTCCCTCAGGTTCTATTTTAAACCAGAGCCTGCCCAGGAAGGGTTGGAATATCCCTTTCTCGATGGAGGCAGGTACGGCAAAGACAATCCCTTTCAATTTCCCGGGCAATGATGGCATTTTCCCGGGAAGGCGGGTGTAATAGGGAATCTTTTTATCCCCTATGGTCAAACAAAACGGATTTGTAGTATAATTATTCCAGCCCAACTTTTTTTGAGGAGATTGAGATCATGGTGGATAATTTCAATGAGAACATGAGGCCTAAAAATTACATGGAAAATGTGGTGTTCAACCGTTTAGATGGCATACTTGCCAGTGCTGATTGCTGCAAGTGCCAGCGCTGCCGTATGGACATTGCCGCTTATGCCCTAAATCGGCTTCCCAGCAAATATGTGGTCACTCCTAGGGGAGAGGTGTATTCCAAGCTGCTGGAGCTACAGCAGCAGTTTGAGGCCGATGTCATCATAGCCATAGTTAAGGCAATTGAGGTGGTGAAGAAAAATCCTCGCCATGATGGGATGCAGGTGCAAGGGGCAAAACCTGATGAGCAAATGCGATAATATCATCTTAATCGGATTTATGGGGGTAGGGAAGACCACTGTAGGCAAGTTGTTGGCGCAGCGCATGGGGTATCGTTTTGTGGATGTTGACCAGGTCATTGAGAAGGAAACGGGGCTTTCGATACCCCAAATTTTTTCAATGTACGGCGAAGGGCATTTTCGTCAGCTGGAAGGGGAAACTATCCGTAGGGTTCTCGTCCATTCCGGCATCGTCCTTGCAACCGGCGGTGGGGCGGTGATGGATCCCGCCAATTTTTCGTTTTTGATGGAGAATGGCTGTGTAGTTGCCTTGGATGCCAGCGAGGAGACCCTATGGGAAAGGCTTAAGTCTTGCAAGGACCGGCCTATGCTTTACTCCGATAATCCAAGGGAGAAGATGAGGGCCTTGCTTGAGATGAGGCGTCCAGTGTATTATAAAGCCCACTTTGTAGTGCAGGTAGACGGCAAGTCGCCCCATGAGGTGGTAGATGAAATTATAACGATGATAGAGGTGAAAGAAGAGGGATGACCGTAAAAAATGACTCTGTAAGGTTTGGACCGGCAGGGAATTCCGATTCGTTTTATGAGCAGGGGTACAAATCCAGTGTGGACATGCCTAAATGGCTTCACGACATGGGACTTACCGCTTATGAGTACACCTGTACCCATGGAGTAAACATTGGTGAGGCCACCGCCAGGGCTATCGGAGAAGAGGCGCGCAAGTGGGATATTGCTTTGAGCGTCCATGCACCTTACTACATAAATTTAGTGACTAAGGATGAGGATAAAAAGGCTAAAACCAAGCGGCATATAATGGATTCGCTTAGAGTGGCGCATTGGATGGGCGCAAAACGCGTGGTTTTTCACCCGGGTTCATGCTCCAAGATGGACAGGAGGGCAGCCCTTGATATAGCCATTGACTTCTTAAAGGAGATCATAGACGAAGCCAGAGGGTTTATCGAAGAAGGGATACACCTTTGCCCCGAGACCATGGGCAAGGTAAACCAGCTGGGGACCGTCGATGAGGTGCTGGAGATGTGCCTGCTCCACGACTCCCTCATACCCACCCTGGATTTTGGCCATATAAATGCCATGGGGCACGGAAGCATCAGGTCTCGGGAGGATTATCTAAATATCATAAACAGGGTAAGAGAGGTTTTGGGGGAGGACAGGGCCAGGTACTTCCACTGCCACTTCAGCAGGATAGAGTATTCCAATGGCGGGGAAAAGAAACACTGGACCTTGAAGGATACCGAGTATGGACCGGAGTTTGAGCCGCTAGCTGAGGTGCTGGCGTTGCTTGATTTAAAGCCAATAATAATATGCGAGTCCAGGGGTACCATGGCTGAAGATGCTGCACAGCTTAAGGAGATTGCACTTCAAAAAATCCATCTATTCAATGCTGGTATTTTGTGATAATATATTGGAGTGGAATTTTTGGTGTGGGCAGGGGTGCGCACAAAAATATGAGGATTTTGGTTGTAAACGGCCCAAATTTGAACCTTTTAGGTCAACGGGAGCCATCGGTATATGGCAATATCAGCCTGGACCATCTGGTTGATATGCTAAAGGACCACGGTAGCAAAATGGGGATTTATGTGGACCACCTGCAATCCAACAGCGAAGGGGAAATCATAGATGCTCTCCATAATGCCATGGGGAAATATGATGGCGTCATTCTAAATGCAGGTGCGTATACCCATTACAGCTATGCCATACGCGATGCCGTGGCGGCTGTGAAGCTGCCCGTCATAGAGGTACATATATCCAACATTCATGCCAGGGAAGAGTTTCGCCGGCACTCGGTTATAGCGCCGGTATGTATAGGGCAGATCAGCGGTTTGGGCATTGATGGGTATCTGCTAGCCCTGGATTATTTCGCAAAATACTTTGAAAAGAAAAATTAGAAAGGGGGGAAGAGCGCGTTTCTCTCCCTCTGGAAAGAGTTTTTATGCTCGCATATGATGAAAACGCCGATGAGCAGGTTGCTGGACCAAATGGAGAACTACGATGGAGGTATCAATGCAGCCCTGATTACCAACCCTGAAGATGTGGAATACTATTCCGGCTTTAGGGGAAATGGAGCTATGCTTTTCGTGCATTCGCTGGTACGCTATCTTATCGTTACAGATTGTGACGATGACCAGCGGTGTAAGGCCGAGCGCTCAGGCTTTAAGGTTCTCAGCGTACCTTGGGACGAAGCCGTCAATTTTCTTTCTCAATTGTGCAGCAAATTAGGAGTTCATAGTATATGGATCGAAGAAAAGCATATTAATAAAGAAGAGTACAGACTGCTAAAAGAGTCGTTAAATGGCGTGGAGCTCATACCGGGCGATGATTTTATAGAAAAACCATAAATCGACAAAATTACTCTTAGGAAGGGAAGTGGTGATTATGGATATGATCGCAGCAGGCGATTTCAGAAAGGGCGTAACCATTGAATTGGACGGACAAGTATATACGATCGTCGATTTTCAGCACGTAAAGCCTGGAAAGGGCGCTGCATTCGTGCGTACTAAAATTAAGAACATAGTGACAGGTAACGTACTGGAACGCACTTTCAACCCTACTGAAAAGGTGCCAAGAGCTCATATAGAGACCAAAGAGATGCAGTATCTGTACAACGATGGTAACCTGTACTATTTTATGGATACCGAAACCTATGAACAGATCCCCTTAAACAGGGAGCAAGTGGAAGAAGCCATGAAGTATATAAAGGAAAACATGATCGCCACCATCAAGTTTTACAAAGGGGTGCCTTTTACAGTGGAGCCACCCAACTTTGTGGAGCTAAAAGTTGTCGATACCGAGCCGGGCGTAAGGGGAGACACGGTGACAGGTGGCAGCAAACCGGCGACCTTGGAAACTGGGGCTGTCATCCAGGTGCCGCTGTTTGTCAATACTGGTGACGTGATCAGGATCGATACCAGGACCGATGAGTATATAGAAAGGGTTTAAGGGGAATAGTATAAAGTGAAATCATGCCTCTTAAGCCGGGATAGCCATATTATTCTAAAGGGAGGAAGCTAAATGAACAACAACTTGGGAGAAAAGGTATCCTACATCAAGGGGTTGGCGGAAGGATTGGGGCTGCAAAAAGAAAATACAAAAGAAGCCAGGATACTCATAAGCATCATCGAATTGTTGGAGGACGTGGTTGATGCCATAGACGAGCTTGAAGCCTCTCAGGCAGAGCAGGATGAATATCTTGATGCCATCAATGAAGATTTGACAGATATACAAAACGACATATATGGCGAAGATGAAGACGAGGATATGGATGAAGGAACCCATTATGTGGAAGTGACCTGCCCTCACTGCCAGGAAACCGTATACTTCGATGAAGAGGTATTTGAAGAAGAGGATGATATCATCTGTCCCAACTGCGGAAAGCCAATATATGAAGAAGATGAATACGACGAAGACGAAGGTGAAGAATGAACTGTTAAACACAAGCTGGTGCAAAACGCACCGGCTTTTTTCATTTTTGGTGATATTCTATTACCCCCGGACATAGATATTTATTAAAAGGGAGGACGAGTTGTATATGGGATACAGCGGATGGCCTTCCGGCCTTGCATGGAAACAGGTGATACTCGATGCGCTGCCCGAAAACATAAAGAGGATAGTAGATGGGATTCCGCGGGACGTAGCCGAAAGCCTGGAGGAGATCCGTATACGGGAAGGGCGGCCGATGGTAATACATAGCCGAGGTAAGAGCTATTATTTGGGGCCCGATGGAGGGCTGTGGCTTTCGCCCGAAAAGGCCTATTATGTAACCCACAGGGATGTTCAAAGCATACTGCAGCGCATATCCAACTATTCCATATACGCGGTGGAGGAGGAGCTGCGCAACGGCTATATAACCTTAAAGGGTGGATACCGGGTAGGCCTGGCAGGGAAAGCCGTATTGGAAGAAGGCAAGATAAAGACATTAAAATATATAAACTCTTTTAACATACGCATATCGAGGGAAATAATAGGGGCTGCTGACAAAGTCATCCGCTACATCGTTTCAGGGGCACAGGTGTACCATACCCTTGTACTGTCCCCGCCCCAAATGGGCAAGACCACTTTGATCCGCGATATTGCTAGGCAGCTGAGCGATGGTTTTCCAGGCTTTAGAGGCGTAAAGGTTGGAATCGTGGACGAACGCTCAGAAATAGCTGGGTGCTTCCAGGGGGTTCCGCAGAACAACGTGGGGCTTCAAACCGATGTGCTGGATGCCTGCCCAAAAGCCGAGGGCATTATGATGCTCATCCGCTCCATGTCCCCTGCTGTCATAATAACCGATGAAATTGGCAAGGCCGAGGATGTGGAAGCCATTGAAGAGGCGCTCAATGCAGGCATAAAGATAATTACAACGGCCCACAGCAGCGATATAGGGGACGCGCGGCGCCGGCCCATTCTATCAAAGATTCTAGATAAGAAGATATTCCAAAGGATCATTGTACTGGGTGGGTCTCTGGGGGTGGGTACGGTGGAAAAGATATATGACGGCCACACTTTAAACAATCTGCTTGACAGGCCCATTCGTTGAGAGGGGGTAATTAGGATGGCCTTCATCAAGATATTATCCAGCCTGATGATAGTGGTGTGCTGTTCGTTTTTGGGGCTGCAGGCCGCCAATGCGTACGCGTTAAGGGTCAAAGAGCTAAGAATGCTGCGGATAGCATTTGCGCATCTGGAAAGCGAGATTATAAACTATGCCACCTTTTTGCCCGAAGCGGTGGAAAGGGTGGCGGCCCTTTTACAGGGGGCAGTAAAGGAGTTTTTTTATGACTTTAGCCGCGGGTTGCAAAAAAGGAGCGGTGATACAGCTGCCGAGGCGTGGGAAAAGGCCCTTAAAAGCTGGGAAAAACATCTATATATAACTGCTGAGGATGCCCAAATCCTCCTTACCTTTGGGAAGGTGCTGGGAGCAAGCGATAGGGAGAGCCAGCAGAGGTATTTTCAAATCATTCAAGGCCAGCTGAGAAACCAGGAACAGAGGGCTGAGGAAGCCTGCTTGAAATACCGCAACATGTACAGAAACTTAGGGGTGCTGAGCGGGCTGGCCCTGGCCATCATACTGCTGTGACGGAGGTGTGCATAGCGATGAGCGTCGATATAATATTTAAAATAGCTGCCATAGGCATACTTGTCTCGGTACTCAACCATGTGCTCAACAGGGCAGGACGGGAGGAGATATCCATGATGGTCACCTTAGCGGGTATAGTGGTGGTTCTGCTGATGGTGATAGACATGATCAGCAGGCTATTCAACAACGTCAAGAGCATATTCCAGCTTTACTAAGGAGAGTAGGCAATGGAAATAGAGGTTTTTCAGCTGGTGGGATTGGGGATAATAGCCGCTATTTTGGCCCTGGTGTTGAAGCAGCATAAGGCTGAACTCAGCTTATTTATAGCCATTGCCGCAGGAGCTATAATACTGCTTATGGTGACGGGAAGGCTTGTGGCCATAGTTACCGTGCTGGATGACATGGCTCGACGGGCTAACCTGGATCAGTCACACCTGTCGGTGGTGCTTAAGGCCATAGGCATTGCTTATATCTCCGAATTTGGTGCCCAGGTATGTAAGGACGCAGGGGAAAACTCCATAGCCTCCAAGATAGAGCTGGGCGGCAAGATTATAATACTGAGCTTGACCATTCCCATCCTTGTGGGATTGATCGAAGTGATATTGCAAGTTCTCACTTGAGGGGATTAAGGACATGAAAGCCTTTAGCATTCTTTTGTTGTCCCTGTTGTGTTTACCGGTAATGGCATTTGCATACCCGGATTCTTATGGCGCTTCAGGGGATATAAGAGAACAAATGCAGTTAGCTGTAGATCGGCAGCTGCAGGAGCTAAACGTTGAAAGATGGGACGAGTTTATAGAGGAAATTCAGCAGCAGGGCAACCCTGCCTTCCAGGGGAGCAACGCCCGCGACCTGATAAAAAAGATAGTAACGGGCCAATTTAACTTGAACCTCAAGGATTTCTGGGCTCATGTAACCCGCATCTTTTACAGGGAGGTCATGGCCAATTTAAGCTTGATAGCAAAGATAACTGCCCTAGCCGTGGTGTGCGGCGTACTCAAAAACATGCAGGATTCATTTCAGAGCGTTTCGGCAGCCGAGGTAGCTTATTTCGTATGCTACATGGTGGTGGTGCTCATGGCCATACACAGCATCATGTCGGCGGTGGAGACCGGGAGGAAGGCCGTTGATTCCATGGCCACGTTTACCCAAAGCTTTTTCCCTGTCCTGCTGGCACTGCTGGTCTCAATAGGGGGGGTTACCTCTTCGGCACTCTTGAAACCTACCGTCGGCCTATTGGTGGGTTTTATGGGCATGGTGCTGGAGCACTTCATGTTTCCTCTGATACTTGCTTCGGTGGTCATCATCATGATAAACCACATAAGCGATAAGGTTCAGCTCAACCGCTTGAGCTCGCTGCTAAAAAACCTTTGCGAATGGACCCTGGGCTTTATATTCACCGTATTTGTGGGTACCCTGATCGTTCAGGGGGTGATGGCGGCATCCATCGATGGAGTATCCATAAGGACGGCCAAATTTGCGATTGATACCTTTGTCCCCGTTGTAGGGAAGATGTTTGCACATGCCGTCGACATGGTTGTGGGTTGCTCGTTGCTGATAAAAAACGCGGTGGGCCTTCTGGGTTTGATGGTCGTAGCGTCCATATGCCTGTATCCGGTGCTCAAGATACTGGGCATCATGGCCATATACAAGCTTGCCAGCGCAGTTCTGGAACCGGTGACCGACAAACGCATAGCAGATTGCCTGAACGAGATCGGCAACATGATGATAATAGTCGCCATAACGGTGGCTGGGATGGCTATAGTATTTTTCTTGGCCATAACGTTGGTCATAGGGGTTGGAAACGCTGCTACCATGATGAGATAGCTTGGTGGTGGCACCTCGGTACCACATGAAGGTGGTATATCTCCAAGGAGGTGGTAAAAGGTGTGAACCCTTCAATTGGTAGGTGGATTATCAATTTGGCCGTGATAAGCATTTTGGGAGTAGCAGTAGACATGCTGCTTCCCAGCGGCAGCATGAAGAAGTATGTCAGATTTTTAATAGGTATAACCATCTTGACTGCAATGCTGCAGCCAATCTTTAAAGCATTTGACCAGTTACCAAATTTGGAGAAATACACCGCTCAGGCTTCTGCAACTATGGATTTTGCCGATGTGGGCTACCAGATGAAATGGCTGGAAGGGCAGCAACAGCGCGAAATAATGGAGTATTTTGTTCAGACTATGGAATCCCATATGGAACAGCAAATTAAACAGATTAAAGGTTACCACCACGTAAAAGTGGATGTGAAAATAAATGGGGATTTTTACGATGAAAGCCAGCTGTCAGATGTCATTAGGGTATATGTAAGCGTTGGTCCTTCAAACGGCAACGGCCATATTGAACCCGTATACATCAATATAAACACAAAAGATGCTGGCATTTTAAAGGGCGATAAGCCTGCCGAGGTGTCAAAAGAGCAGCAGGAGATAAAGGCGCTATTATCCAGCATATACGGCATTGACCAAAGTAGGATAGAGGTAAGCTTTCAAGACAATTTACAAAGCAGCCAAAGCGTTAATGAACGAAAGGTTCAGGAGGGAGAATTGCCGTGAAGCAGCTTGGATTTTTAAATAAGGTAACGGAAAAGCTTAAGAATATAAAGAACGTGGAAATAGTAATTGCTCTACTCTTTGTGGCAGTGGTGCTTAGCATATATGCCTCGAATTTCAATAGGGCGTCTCCTTCCGTGCCTACCCCTGATGATGAGACCAACAGAGGGGTACAGTGGGTGGAACAAAGCACGTACGAAGACCAGCAAGAGCTCAAGCTGCAAGAAAAGCTTTCGGCCATTAAAGGTGTGGGAAGGGTAGAGGTTATGATCACTTATAAATCGAGCAAGGAAATCGTCACCGCCATGAATACCACCCAATCGGAGACGGTGACCGAAGAACAGGACAGCAGCGGTGGAACGCGAAGGGTATCCCAGCGGGATATTAACAGCCAGACCGTCACCATCGGTGAGACCGGCAACGCTAAACCGCTGGTGGTCAAAGAAATGGAGCCCGAGATCAAAGGCGTGATAGTAATCGCCGAGGGGGCAAGGGATATGCGCGTAAAGCTTGACCTTATAAGAGCGGTGCAGACAGCCCTGGGGGTCAGTCCCCAGCAGGTTGAAGTGTTTGAGATGGAAACAAATAAAATGGAGGAGTGATGGAGATGCTGGTTTTAAAGAAAAAGAGCGTGGTTATGGGGATCCTTGTCGTATTGTTGATCATCACGGGCTATCTAAATCTCGTTTATAATCAAAGCGTGCTGAATGAACAGAATGTACAGGAAGCTGTAAACCAACAGGGTGAAGAGGATGGGATAGCAGTCAAGGACAAGGAAGGCTCATTGGAAGAAGAGGATGCTGCCGAAGTGGCAGCCGTAAGTTCGGCGAATTTCTTTACAAGCTACAGGCTGGAGCGAGAAAATACCCGCAAGGAGGAAATAGAGTACATACGCGAGATATTGGATAACCCCGAATCGGATCCCGATATGAAAAAGGAAGCTCAAGCGCAATTGCTTGAGATCACAAAAAACATGGAGAAGGAGCTTGCCATAGAGGCTCTCATCAAGGCAAAAGGGTTTAAGGATGTAGTGGTGATTCTCCATAAGGATTCGGTGAACGTCATTGTAGATAAGCCCGAACTGAAACAGGAGGAAGTGGCGCAAATTCTCGATATAGTGCGCCGCGAATCGGGCCATAAACCAGAAAATATAAAAATTATACCCAAAATATGAGGAAGAAGTTTGTAAAACAGCGCCCGTTCTGCTATAATAACATTGTATAAAATGTGTAGGAGGTGGGTAGCGTGTCAGAAGTTACGCAGAACACGTCTGAAGAGTACGGAAAAGTGACATTTGCAGATGAAGTGGTCGCCATCATCGCGGGTCTGGCTGCTACCGAGGTCAAAGGGGTTGCAGCTATGAGCGGCAGTATGGCAGGAGGCATAGCCGAAAAGCTGGGACGCAAGAATTTGACCAAGGGAGTAAAGGTAGAGGTAGGAGAGAAAGAGGCGGCTATTGACCTCTATATCATAGTGGATTACGGCGTTAGGATACCCGAGGTGGCGTGGAATATTCAAGAGAACGTGAAAAAGGCCGTAGAAACCATGACGGGATTGTCGGTGGTAGAGGTAAATGTACACGTTCAAGGCGTCAATTTTGATAGGGAAGTCAAGGACGAGGATATGACTAGGAAACAATAGAATACATAACCCCCTGACCCTCTGAGCCTGTCAGAGGGTTAATTTTAAAATGGCGGGCAGCTAAAGCAAAACCTCTGATGGCTGAAACGTATGAGATGGCTTGAATGAAATGCTTTTGCAACCGGGGAGAGTAGTACATAACCGTTAAATTGAGGGGGAAAACATATGAAGATAAACTGGTTTGAGAGAGCCTTGTTGATAGTGTATACATTTGTAATCGCGATGGTCTCGTTGGTGCTGATGGCCGTAGCGGTGGGAGTTATACCATTGGCTCGCGTAGCTGAATACATAAACCATATCCAGTATGATTGGGGCTTTGCGCTGGCGCTTTTCCTCGTCTCCCTTGCCTTTTTGCTGGCAAGCCTGAAATTTTTGTTCTTAAAGCGGAAGCGCATCATCTTCGCAGGCACGCTCATTAAGAATACAGATCTGGGTATGATAAGAGTATCGATAAATACGCTGGATATGCTTGTACAAAAAGCCGTAAGGGGATTTGGCGAAGTAAAAGACGTCAGAAGCCTGGTTGTTGCCGAATCCGATGGTATAAGGGTACGCCTTAACGTGCAGCTTATGCCGGATGCCAATATTCCCGAGATAAGCCAAGCCATACAGAAAAAGGTTAAGGAATATGTCGAGGCTACTGCTGGCATTGTGGTAAAAGAGGTGTATGTCTACATAGACAACATTGCTGCTCTCCAGCGGTCGAGGGTAGGATAAGGAGGGAACCCTTGTGGAACGAGAAGGCATGTATACCTTTTTTAAGTCTAACAAGGGGAGATTTATAGGGATGTTGGCTGGGCTGCTTTTCGGGATACTTGTGTTGGTGGTGGGTTTCTGGCGTTCGGTCTTCTTGGCTATCTGTATAGGCGTCGGTTATTTTATAGGAAGCATGTACGATGGGTGCAGCAAGCTGCGCATGTTTTTGAGGAAGTTTTATGACCCAATGTAATGTTCATAAAATTGCATGATGTTTAAAATATAGCAGTGTTTGGGAGGAAAAACATGGCTAGAAAAGATGCAAGGGAAGTGGCCATGAAGCTTTTATATCAGAAAGAGCTGTCGGGAGAAGCCGACCTCGATTCCTTGCTGACCATGGAATCGCGCTACTCTATACATGAAAAGGATAGGGAATATATACTGGACCTGCTGGCTTTGTTTGAAAGCCATGCCCAGGAAATAGATGACCACATAAAGGCTTTCTCTAAGGGATGGGAGTTCAATAGGATTGCCAAGGTGGATCTGGCCCTATTGAGGTTGGCACTGTGCGAAATCCTATATCGCAACGATATCCCTGTAAGCGTTTCCATAAACGAGGCCGTGGAGCTGGCCAAAAAGTTTAGCAGCGAGAAATCGGCCAGGTTTGTTAACGGGGTGCTGGGCGGCTTTATCCGCTCTAGGCAGATTGTATCCGATCAGCAGATTGCCCCGGATGAGCCAGCCACGCCAGATGGTGAGGCTACAATGGATAAGTCCTCTGGATCACAACAGAGCATCGCGACAGGGGGGCAAATGGCATCGGAAGAAAAGGTTAAAGCGGAGGAGAATCCACAGTGAAATACATCCTTGGCATGGACACCAGCTGTTATACCACATCTGTTGCGCTGGTGGATTTGGACGGAAATGTCTTGCTTAGCAAGCAGACCCCCCTGGAAGTGGAGTTGGGGCAGAGAGGTCTGCAGCAGTCAAAGGCGCTGTTTCAGCACCTGCATCGCCTGCCCGATATGGCCAGCGAGGTGGCAAGGGTCATCGATCCCAAAAATGAGCTGGCGGCCGTATGTGCTACCTGCAGGCCGCGTCCGGTGGAAGGTTCCTACATGCCGGTCTTCATGGTATCCCACCTTACGGGGCAGGCTTTTGCGAACATATTAGGTATTCCTTATTATGCCGTCAGCCATCAGGAAAGCCATATCCAGGCAGGAGTCTTTTCTGCTGGGGGGCCATGCAGTCGGCGCTTTTTAGCCGTACATTTGTCCGGGGGTACATCAGAGCTGTTAAAAGTTACCGATGTGGGTACGGGCTTTGAAATCGAGATACTGGGGGCAACCCAAGATCTTCACGCAGGCCAGTTTGTGGATAGGGTAGGGGTGGCAATGGGGCTTCAGTTCCCGGCGGGGGCTTATTTGGAGGAGCTGGCACGAAAAGGGAAGGACGGATATGTGACCATCCCTTTTTCTGTTAAGGGGCTGACCATAAGCTTTTCGGGACCAGAAGCCCATGCGCACAGGTTGCTTGCTCGAGGGGCTGATAAGGAGGATGTGGCCATAGCGGTATACAACTGCCTGGCCCTGGCCGGTACCCTTGAGAGGTGGATACTGAATGCCATGGACACCTCTGGTATAGGTGTAAAGGATGTGCTGGTGGTTGGGGGCGTGGCAGCAAGCGCCATACTCCGCCAGAAACTGGCTGATAGGCTAAAAAAGCGGGATAAAGCCATACGCCTTTATTTTGCGGATCCATCGCTATCAAGGGATAATGCGGTGGGCACCGCCCTTTTGGGCTTGAAGCTTTACAGG
>JAMNZI010000133.1 GCA_023622385.1 Bacillota bacterium
GTTACAGCATAAAATCATTAGACAGTATAAGAAGCCAGGTTTTTGTTCAAAATAGTGCTTGAGATTTAAAATATCGTTTGACTTTTTGAGATATTTATTTTATAATATAAGCGTTGCAGAAAAAGTGGGGAAATATGCGCACCCGTAGCTCAGGAGGATAGAGCACCGGTTTCCTAAACCGGGTGTCGGGGGTTCAAATCCCTCCGGGTGTACCAACAAAGGCCGGAAAATCAAGCTTTCCGGCCTTTGATATTTTGACTGCCATTTTGCTTACAATCATCGCAAATCACCAAGGATATATTTTTTTATCCAGCGTTGGCGCTCGGGTGCTTTCCCGGATTTCAACATATCTCTCCATTCTTCATCGGTCAACCGGTCTGATATTGGCTGGAGGAATTCGTAATAGGAGTATACCCCCCCACGGGCCACATACCATTCACCTTCTATGGGGACCAGCGCGTATATTTCGTCGGGATTTCCTACCCCTACCTCCATACATAGATTTTGACAGTTATGAATATCGGCAATTACGGCCATACCTTCATTAAACAGTTCGTTTGCGTATTTACCATCCTTGGAGGCAAGCTTTTTGTAAATTCCTTCCAGGAGGTATCCATATCCCTTAAGCTGCAAATATTCTTTTTCGGTGGGGGTAGAGCCTCGAATCTGTTTTAGGGAAATATCCCGCAGAAACTCTACCAGCTGCTTAAAGCTTTTTAGAGCTTCCATGTCTGCACTGTCCAGCAGCTTACCTTTTGAAAGGGTTGCCTCTATCCAGGTCACCAAATAGGCCATTCTCTCGTAAAACGGGATATTTGGCTCCACATAGGCTAATTCTTTTTGTGGTGGTGCTGCTGCCTCAGTTTTCGCTTCACTTTGCTTGGCATATAGGATGGTGTCGTGGCGGATTTCAGCCCAGCTCCCCAGAAAAGTGTTGAGCTGCTTGTTTTGCCAGTGCTCACCCTTAAGGGTTGGTGGATAGTAATCATAATCCTCCTGTATTATGCTTGAAAGTGCCCATATCCATGTCATGTAGGCGTTTTTCTCTTTTTTCAGTTTATCATCGGTGTTTTTTATTTTTTCCTTCATTTTCTCCATACTGGGTAGATAGCCCGGCCATTTATCCTGTTCCTTGTAATCCTTTGTCAAAATGTCGTAGGCTCTGGTGCTGCCCAGGGCTGCAGGGAAGTCCAGGCCTTTGGGGAAAGGCCTTTCGCCTTCGGGTCCCACATAGGTGAGCTGATAGAAGACTTCTGAATCAAGAATGTATCTTTGGCCCATAAAACGGAACTGGGGCGCCACTACAATAAGTCTGCCATCTACATTCTTCGGGCTGCCAAGTCTGCCGCTTAAAGTAGCTCCTATGAGGGGCTTGTGAATCTCCTCGGATTTCTCAAGCATGAGCTTGAGCTTTTCCTCCTGCCAAAGGGAATTTATGTCGAGGTTGGTACCGTAAACTTCTTCAATCAGTTCATGATAGCCATAGGGATTCAAATCATCACTTTCTCCAACAAAAAAGCTTGTTATTTCATACAGCTGGTTCCATTCTTTAATGGCATCTCCCGAAAACAGGGCGTATGTCATGAGAATGGACTGTACAATCTGTTCATCGGCGCGGATGGGTTGGTCGGCATATATGCCCCCGATTTCAAAGGGTAGCATGACGTTTCCAAACCACATCATGGCCTTAAAATACCTCTCCAATTCGGGTTGCCTGGTATAATGGCCCCGTGGCTTAAACTGCGAATAATCTAGCTCATAGGGGAATATGGATGAATGCTGGATTCCCTGGGCCGAGTTTATCTTCTGTATTTCCTGTTCGGCCATTTTCCTGGCTTCTCTGGGCATATTGATAGGATAGCGCTTGTTAAGCAGCCTAACGGCTACACCGAAATAAGCCACGTTCTTTAAGGCGGCTGTGCGGGTCTTCTCTTCTTTAATGGCTTTTAATAACGAGATGGATTGTTTAAGCATTTTTTGGGCCAGGGTTTCGCATAACTTTATAAGGTGAGTTTTTTCTACCTTTTGCAGCAGATAATCGAATATGACGTGGTAGGTGTGCAGTACCGAGTCGGTGGTGATGAAAAGCGGATATGTTTGGTTTATCTTGTATAGCTCATAAAATTCCTTGTAGTTGCTGGGGATGATACAGAAGCCGTATTTCTTGAGCTGCTCTACCAGTGCAGGATTTTCTGAAGGAAGGTTGACTACATTGGATAGGTCGTCAGCAAGGGCGGGGTAATCAGGGGATGGAGGGTTATCCATGGCTAGCTCTGTAAAGCTGTATTCGGGAGGTTCTGCTTTTATACTATGGATTTCTGTACCCGGTTGTTTTTCGTCTGGTTCCAACGGAAAGCCGTTTTCAATTGAACACCCCGTTACAAGCAGTATGCACACAGCAAGCACTGCGGCGCACAATTTTCTTTTCACAGCTACGATTCCTCCTTTCGCTGCCAGTAAGATTCATAATTCTATTTAGAGTTCATGCTTTTGAAGGCGACAGCCTGCTAATTATTGCCATTCAATTATATTAGACGTTCTATTTATGGATTTTGTTTCATAAATTTGACTTCTCCCCACCCTGGAAGGGGCGAGGATTCTTGACAACTCCGAATTTCAGGCCGTCTTCCCTACCGGGTGGATATTCCACTCAATAGGGCAACACAGGTGTGGTGTGTACCTCACACCTGTGGGGCAAGCCAATAGCCCTACTACCAGGCT
>JAMNZI010000214.1 GCA_023622385.1 Bacillota bacterium
GTTTTTGCTTCGCAGGATATCGTTGCAATTGAAAGGGCTTCGCTGGATGCCATAAAGGTGGAGGACCTCATTCCATCGGGGCTTCCGCAGGGCATGGAGCTGGGGACCCATGGCCACCTGTTTGAGCGCATACACAGAAAAGACCCCTTTATTCAATTGAGGGAGCTGGAGAAGAGAGGCCTGGGTACGCAGGAATACTACGTTGAAGAAGTCTTCTAGGTATTTTTAAGTCACGAGAGATGTGAGGGGAAGCGATTTCCCCTCATTAATTTTAATGCACGGCATCACACCGAAGTGTGGGGCTGAGTGCCGAGATGTATGATTTTTACAATCCTGTTTTCCTTGACGTACAGGCGATAGTTCTTTCCCTGAAATACCACGTGGGAGTTTATCGCTTCTACCCTGTCCACGTTTTGAACTATGCTTTGTATCTCATCGCTGGAAAATTGATGAAGCGATGCCTTAATTACTCCGTCCCTTATGCCGATTTTAAAAAGCTCGATCATCACCTGTTCAAAGTCTGCGGGGATGGAGCTCTTTTTAAGCTTGTTGCATTTCTTACAGCTCAGTATTAGGTTGAATATATCGTTGGTGCCGCCTTTGCTCCTGGGTAGGTAATGGTCAAGGCTGGCCTGATGAAACTGAAGGCGTTTGGTACAGAAGCGGCACCTGCGCCCATCCCTTTCATATATGTATGATTTTATGGATTTTTTGGGCTTCATGGATTTAAGCTCCTTAAACTCGGTGATGTTAATTGTAGCGTTGGTTGCATAATCCATAAATTGCCAGCGCGTATTCCGTAAAAGCGACAATTTCCCAAAAATTCGGCATGGCCTTATGCATCTCTGCAGCGCTGTCTATTGCTTGATGGCCTTGATAGCTTTTTATTCCCCCGGAAATATTTTATCATATTTTTAGCGATTCATCTTCATTTCGCATGAGGTTTACGGAAAGAAGTTCCTGCATCTTTTTAGGGAAATTTTGTAGAATACTTGGCTTTAAACTTTACTTTTAGACTGTAGGTTTAAACTAGACTATAGGTTTAAAAGGCGCCGGTCAATAGTGAGAAAGTATTAAAGGGGCTGCTGGCAAAATGGAACGTCGCAGGATTGACGAACAAGGTTTTGTGATAAAATAGCTATAAAGGGCTGACGATAGGGAGAAGGGGGTAGCGGCGTGGCGTGGAAGAGGGAATACATGCCGGAAATAACAGATGACAGGGTATGGAATGCGCTGAACTCTATTCCAAGGCGGCTGTTTTTGGGAGAGGCTTATCAGGATGACGAGTTTTTGGATGCCCCACTTCCCATAGGGTTTGGCCAGACCATTTCTCAGCCTTCCCTGGTGGCGTATATGACGCAGCTTTTGATGCTTGAAGGTGATGAAAAGGTGCTGGAGATCGGTACCGGTTCGGGGTATCAAACGGCGTTTCTGGCACGCCTGGCCAAAGAGGTGTATACCGTTGAGGTGATAAAGCCTCTGCAGCAGCGCGCAAAGGAAATTTTGAAATCCTTGGGATACACCAATATTCGCTATAAGACGGGGAATGGATTTGAGGGATGGGAAGAGCACGCTCCCTATGATGCCATAATGGTCACCTGTGCTCCCGAGCGCGTACCTGAGGCCCTCATGGCTCAGCTGGCCGAGGGAGGGCGGATGGTAATACCAGTTGGTCCTAGGGACAGCGTGCAAATGCTTTACCGCATTACTAAGGTAGATGGTAAGTTGAACAAAGAGCCCATATGCCATGTGCGGTTCGTGCCTATGATAAGCGATTAATGTTTAATCTTTTTCCGGATGACCTCCTTCTGGAGGGGGGTTCTCTTTACTGTTTTTCATAATTTCATAGTATTTTGTAAGAAATTTGTCCAACAGCTGGCTTAATTCTATCACCTCGGGATCCAAAAGATCTTTTTTTGGAATCAATTTATAGAGTTTTATTTTTATTGACTCGATTTTTTGAAGCAGTTCCCTCAGCTCTGATTTATCGTTCATTTATTTATATCCCAACCTTTATCTCCCGTAAATCTTATCATATTTGTTTTTAATTGCCCTTAATTACTATATTCTAGTTCTGTCTACTTTTAAAGTTTTTTCTGAGATTTATTATTTTATGCGATTTTAATTTCTCCCATACTTGGCTTTATAGTGAGATAGGTATTCTAAAATTGATTGCACCTGCATACTTTTAGATTAGGGGGGTGGAGGATGTGCAGGTCTTTTTCTTTAAGAAAAATACGATCATTTGGGGGATCATCGTGTTGGTGATAGTGCTTGCATTGATAGTCCTGCTGAGGATAGCTGGCAGCGAGAAAGAAGTATATCAGGGGATGGTTGCTATACTGGGTACCATGTAGGGGGTGGGCTTATTCCCCTGAAGTGGTCTTTAAATTGCTTCTTTGATACTGTGTTTTTGGACAAGCCTTTTTGAACTAAAAATAATCTTGATTGAGACTATTATAATTATTTATAATAGTTTTCAAGATCTTTGAAACAGGTTTTGTTGTTGGGTAAGCTGAATGTGCTTTGTGGAAATCTGCACGCACTTTACATAAATTTTTGAATAATGTGGTTTAAGATGTGGCAACGCTAAATTTGGCAAAGGAGAGATGCTGATGGAAAAGTACATCCCCGAGATAAGAGGAACTTTAAGGCGGCACATGATTGAGGTGCCGGAATGCATTCAACAGGCAAGCGGTATAAAGATATTCGGCAAGATAATTCGTTCGTTGGCATTTACCACCGATGTCGCGGTCATAAAGAACATAAATGCCGATGCCATCATAGCGGTGTACCCCTTCACTCCTCAGCCCGCCATCACTCAGGCCATCATGATGGCGGCCGATGTGCCCGTCTTTTGCGGCGTCGGAGGGGGGACAACCACCGGCAAGAGGGTGGTAAATCTGGCTTTGGATGCGGAATTTAAGGGTGCCATTGGCGTGGTGGTAAATGCCCCGACGCCCAACGAGATCGTAAGGGCTATGAGGGAGACCATCGATATCCCCATCGTCGTGACGGTGGTATCGGAGAATACCGATTTTAAAGCCCGCGTCGAGGCAGGTGCTACCATTCTTAACGTTTCCGGGGCCCGCAAGACGGTGGATATAGTAAAGCGGATAAGGGATCAGCTGCCCACTGTACCCATCATAGCCACAGGGGGGCCCAATGAGGATACCATAATGGCCACCATCGAGGCGGGGGCCAACGCCATAACGTATACTCCTCCTACACCTGCGGAGCTCTTTAGGGTTCTTATGGACAAGTATAGGGCGGAGCTGTCTTGAAAAGATGAATATGCTTAGCAAGCCTATCAGCAATGCTTATGCTGATAGGCTTTATTAATATGCATTAATTCTGCAACCTTTTCAACATATCATAAAACCCAGGGAATGATACGTTTACGCATTCCCAGCCGTTGATGGTAGTTTCACCCCGGGCGATAAGCCCTGCGATGGCTGCCATCATGGCCAGCCTGTGGTCGCCAAAGCTGTCCACCGCGTTTCCCTTAAGGGGTGTCGGCCCGTGGATTGCCATGCCGTCATCTGTGGCCTCAACGTTCGCTCCTAGACGCGACAGGATATCCACCACGGTGGCTATGCGGTTTGATTCCTTCACTTTAAGCTCTTGGGCGTCTTTTATGATGGTGGTGCCTTGGGCCTGGGTGGCGGCCAGGGCGATTACCGGTATCTCATCGATGAGGCGAGGGATGAGCTGGCCGCCTATTACTGTGCCCTTTAAATGGGAGGTATTGACGATGATATCTCCCCTCTTTTCTCCTCCCGAGGTTGACACATTTTCGATGGCGATGCTGCCGCCCATCTCTTTATAAGCTTCCAGAATCCCGGTGCGGGTGGGGTTTAACCCCACCTCCTTTAATATTATGTTGGAATTGGGGACTAGAAGCCCAGCCGTTATAAAGAAAGCCGCCGACGATATATCCCCCGGGACATGGACTTGCTGGCCGTGCAGCTGGTCGGCAGGATAGGCGGTTATATAGCCGTCGTTTGTGTCCAATCTGCCGCCGAAGGCTTGCAGCATCAGCTCGGTGTGGTTCCTCGAGGGCGCGGGTTCATATATGCGGGTGGGGGAATCGGCATACAGGGTAGCCAGTATTAAGCACGATTTTACCTGAGCACTGGCCATGGGCATGGAGTAATCAATTCCTTTAAGGGCGCTACCCCCGATGGATAGAGGAAGGTATTTATCCTGGACTCCGGATATGTGGGCGCCCATTTTGCGTAAGGGGATGATCACCCTGTCCATGGGGCGCCTGCGCAGCGACTCATCCCCCGTTATGGTGCTGCTGAAGTTTTGCCCTGAGAGAAGGCCGGCAAGTAGCCTGGCGGTGGTTCCCGAGTTGCCTGCGTCTATTGCTGCCTGGGGGGCTTTAAGCCCGCGCAGCCCCTGCCCATTTACTATGACGGCATTCGAATCGACGATTTGTATGTGCACGCCCATCTGCCTGAAAGCGCGGATGGTGCTCAAACAGTCCTCGCTCATGAGGAAATGGGTGATGTAGGTGTCGCCCTGGGCTATGGAGCCCAGCATTATGGCCCGGTGAGAGATCGATTTATCGCCTGGTACCTGGATTTCCCCAACGAGCCGTCTGGCGGGCGTTATGGCCATCCTCATACGTTATCGGCGCTAGGCTGAAGCAAAATGCGCCGTTGCCTCCTTTCCCACATAAATTACCCTCCCGTGTTCGTCAAAGGATAGCTTGAAGCCGAGCTTAAGGCACAGGCTTCAAGAAAGCCCAGGCATAACTGGAAGCGAGATTGAAGCATCATTTGAAGCAAATCTGAAAACATAGCGTGAAGTTTAAACATGGCTTACAGCAAAGCTGGTACCTAGCTTGAAACAGACTGAACATGATCACAAGCTTGAAACAAACCGAAAGCATAACCTAAAGCCAAGCTCTAACATAACTTAAAGTGAACTCAAAGCAAGGATTAAACCGGGATTTTCGTCATTTCACATAAGATTTATATCCCCCTGCGTTTAGCACTTCTTGCGCCTTTCTCAAAGATGCCTCATTTGCCAGCGACAGCACGAGGCAGCCTCCAGGCTCATCCTCACGGCTGTTGATTATGCGCAAATTCTTTATGTTTATACCGTGCTGCCCTAACAGGGTGGCCATTTCACCTATACTGCCGGGGCGGTCGGGTATGTCCACATACAGCTCGTAGTATGGAACCAATGCCTGGCTTTGCAGGCGGGGGAGGCTATCGCGAAACTTCTTCGCTCTGCAGAAGAAGTCTTCTATTTCGTCGGCGCTGTCATCATCCAAATATTTGCAAAACGCATTCAGGTATTTGACGGTGCTCTCGATGAGCTTCACAAGATGCTGGCGGTTTGAAAGCGATATGTCGCGCCACATCTTTGGATTGGATGATGAGATTCGGGTTATATCCCTGAATCCCCCGGCAGCCAGCCTTTCCTTGAGATGCTGTGGGTCGTCTATGTCCTGCACCGCGTTGACCAGCGCTGATGCTACCACGTGGGGAAGGTGACTGATGGCCCCCACCACTTTATCGTGAAACTGTGGGTCCATGATCAGGGGAATGGCACCTATGGACGACAGCAACCCCTTCAGGCTTTCCACTATCCGGGTGGGGGTTGAAGGAAGGGGTGTGAGGATGTAGTAGGCATTTTCGAACAGGTGTGGTATGCTGGCGGCATACCCCGAATGCTCGGTGCCGGCCATGGGATGCCCGCCCACGAAGAATAGGTCGGCAGGGAGGCATTCCATGGCGGTGCGCACTATGGCTTCCTTGGTGCTGCCGGTGTCGGTGATTATGGCTCCGGCAGGGGCATGGGCGGCGATTTCTCTGATGAGGCCAGGTATGGCCCCTACCGGCGCGCACAGAAATATGATATCGGCATGGCGCACGGCATCCCCGAGATTGGTGGTCCCCTTGTCCATTACCCCTTCCTTTAGGGCCAAAGCCAGGTGCTTTTCCTCGATGTCGGTTCCCGTGATTTGCCAGTCCGGATGGCTGCGGCGAATGGCCTTGGCCAGCGACCCGCCTATAAGCCCCAGTCCAATTATGCTTACCCTTTTTATCTCTCTATTTGACAACGTCGTCACCCCGCATTACGTACGCCAACGTCAGCCTATGCCGCTTTTACCACTCTCGCCCTACAGCATGGGCTATCTTGGCAACCTCTTGGACCAGCGCCTCGAAGGTTTCAAAGTTCAAGGACTGGGGTCCATCCGACAGGGCGCATTCCGGTACTGGATGAACCTCTATCATCAGGCCATCGGCACCTGCGGCAATGGCAGCTCGGCTCAAGGGCGTGACCAGCTTCCATTTCCCTGTGCCGTGGCTGGGGTCTACGATTATGGGCAAATGGCTTATGTCCTTTATGATGGGAACCGCGCTGATGTCCAGGGTGTTGCGCGTGTATGGCTCAAACGTCCGTATACCCCTCTCGCACAGTATTATGTTGTAGTTGCCTTCATTCATGATGTATTCTGCCGCATTGAGCCATTCCTCTATGGTGGATGCCAAACCGCGCTTTAGCACCACCGGTATTTTCAACCTGCCCACTTCGCGCAGCAGCTGGAAGTTTTGCATGTTGCGTGCGCCTATCTGCACCACATCGACGTATTTTATTGCTTGCTCAAGGGATGCGAGGGATATGACCTCGGATACCACCAGCAGCCCGGTTTCTTTGGCCGCTTCCGACAGCAGCCGATATCCTTCTTCCTCCAGCCCCTGGAAGGAGTAGGGTGAAGTGCGCGGCTTGTATGCGCCACCTCTTAAGAATTGAACCCCTTTGGACTTGAGAAACTTTGCCGTTTGCATAACCTGGTCGTAACTTTCAACGGCACACGGCCCTGCCATTATGACGATCCTTTTGCCGCCTATGGCGACGTCTTTGATGCGAATTACTGTTGGCTCGGGTTTAAAGGTCTTGCTGGCCAGCTTAAACGATTCTACTATGGGGATAATGCGATCCACTCCTCGCATGAGCTCCAGGGGAGTGTCGGCCAGCACCCGCTTATCCCCTATTACCCCTATTATGGTCCTTTCGGTGCCCACCGATATGTGCACTCCCAGGCCAAGCTTTTTGAGCAATGCCTCGATCTGCTTGACCTGTTCTTCGGTGGCGTCAGGCTTCATGACGATAACCATATTACCATCCTCCCGTGTTAAAATTTACTTTACTTGATAAGGCAATTATGTTTTTACCATGCTACCGTTCTGCTATGCGGCTCTTATCCACTCTTTTAAGCCGCTATTTTAAACTGCTACCTTAAGCTGCCGCCAACCTTCTTTCTTATATCCATTAGCTTCCCATGCGTTGCTTTAAGCCGCTATTTTAAATCGCAGTCCTAGACAGTTTAATGTGCGGCTTTCCCGCCAATGTAAAAGCTCAGCTGCCACCGGCTGCTTATAACTTCCCACCGCCTTTACCGATTTAGCACCTCTTTTAGCGCCTTTATAAACCTCTTGTTTTGCTCGGGCGTACCAATTGTCACCCTGATCCAGTTGTCCATGTCGAATATGTCACCCGAGCGGATTATGACCCCTTTTTGAAGCAAGGCCCTGAATACCTCCAAGCTGTTTTTCTCCACGTTGACCATGATGAAATTGGTATGGGTGGGGATGTATTCAAGCCCCATCTCCTCAAAAGCCTGGTACAGGTACTGCTTTCCCGTTTGGTTGGTTTGGACGCTCATTTGGACAAAATCCTGGTCATCCAATGAAGCAAGGGCTGCGGCCTGTGCTGCGGCGTTGACGTTGAAGGGCCCGCGTACCCTGTTGAGAAGTTCTATGATTTCTTTATTGGATATGGCATATCCTATGCGCAGCCCGGCCAGGCCATATGCCTTTGAGAAGGTCCTGAGGATGATCACGTTATGGTGCTGTTTAAGCAGCTCTACGCTCTCGGGGTAATCCCCGCCATGGGCGTATTCGTAATAGGCCTCATCCAGTACCACCAGCACGTCCTTGGGAACCTTTTCCAGGAAAGCCTTTTGCTCCTCGGCGGTGATGAAGGTGCCGGTGGGGTTGTTGGGGTTGCATATCCATATAATACGGGTGTTGTCCGTTATGCTGTTTAGAATGCCATCCAGGTCAAAGCGGTAGTCTTGAGTTAGCGGCACTTTAATCATTTTGCCGTCCATTATGCGGGTTACCGCTTCATACCTTGAAAATGATGGCCAACAGGTGATGGTGGTATCACCGGGGTTGACGTAGGTTTGGGTAATGATCTCCAGGATCTGGTCCGACCCTGCACCAAACAGGAACTGTCCAGGCTCCAGATTAAACCTTTCTGCCAAGGCGTTTTTAAGCTCGGTGCAGTTGCCATCGGGATATATGGAGGCTTCCTGCGTCCACTTTATGATGGCCTCGACGGCTTTTGGTGAGCACCCCAATGGGTTTTCGTTGGAAGCCAGCTTGATGACGTCGGTAAGGCCCAGCTCGCGCTTGACCTCGCTTATGGGCTTGCCCGGCCTGTAGGGCTCAAGGGCTTCAACCGTCTTTCTATGCTTTACCATACCATCTTTTCCTCCTTTTATTCTTACCGTGCCAACCATGTATATTGCCCGCTGGTTGGCGGTCAAGTATGCTGCATGCCAATCAGAGCTTGCCTGATATCGTCTATGGCAACGCCTTTGAACACTTCCAGTTTGCCGTATCCTGTGGGGAGGGCAAAGGTTATGCCGCTGCCTACGTTCTTCTTATCGTAGGCCATCCGCTGAAATATGAGGTCCCAGTCCGCTGCCTCCAGTACAGTGGGTAGTCCCGCTCTTTCCAGCAAGGACGACAAGCGCTTTATGTACTCCTGTCCGATCAATCCCATGTGCAGGGCCAATGTGGCTTCGTACACCATGCCTATGGCCACCGCTTCGCCGTGGGTGTATTTGGAATAGCCGGTGGCCGATTCGATGGCGTGGCCTATGGTGTGGCCGAAGTTGAGTATCATCCTCAGCCCGGACTCCCTTTCATCCTGTTCCACCACTCTTGCTTTGATGCTGCACGAGCGGTAAAGGGCATGGGCAAGCGCCCCTACGTCGCAGGACAGCAGCTTTTCAATATTTTGCTCCAGCCATGTTATAAAATCGCTATCGGCTATGAAGGCGTGTTTTATGAGCTCGGCCATTCCGGTTGAAAACTCCCGTGGCGGAAGCGTCTTTAAAGTGTGGGGGTTTATGAACACCATATGGGGCTGATAGAATGCCCCTATTATGTTTTTGGCCAAGGGATGGTTTATGGCCACCTTCCCCCCCACGCTGCTGTCAACCTGGGCAAGCAAGGAGGTGGGTATCTGGGTAAACCCTATGCCCCGCATGTATGTGGCTGCGATGAAGCCAGCCAGGTCGCCTACCACACCCCCGCCCAGGGCAACGATGGTGGACGAGCGGGTGAGTTTTGCTTCCAGCGCCCTGGTGTAAAGGGCCTGGGCCTGCTCAAAGCTTTTGCTGGCCTCGCCGGGAGGGATGACGGCCGGGCATACGGAGCATCCCCTGCTTTCCAGCGCCGCCTTTACGGATTCATAGTACAGCCGGTACGTGTTCTGGTCGCATACCACCATGGCCTTTCTGTCCCCGATGCTCTCCCCTATGGCGTGAGGTAGAGCTTCCCACCCTTCGGGGGCGATATGTATGGGATACGCTCTCTCCTTGAGGTCAACGGTTATGGTTTGCATGGCCGGGGCCTCCTTTATTCTCTAAGAGCGGCATTTGATTGTGCAAAAGCGATGTTAAGTGGCTTTTCAAAATCCCCTTTGTAGCTTGTGCCCTTTTCTGCCAAGATGATATTTTAAAAATTTTAACTTCATCCGCTGTAAAAGTCAAGGACGGATGACCTTCAAAATCGGCTTTTTGGAATATTATTTTATCAACTATATTAAGTTTTTTTGAAAAGTATGATACAATAAAAAAAGGATATTTGCACTCTATGCAGAAATATCTATAGTAGGTTCAGTTCAAGGTATACACTTCTTTATGGGGCACAAAAATGAATACGAATAAGCTGTAAGGGGGAATGTAAATGAGCAGTTACGTAACCCGTAACATCCGCAACGTCGGGCTGATAGGCCACGGCGGAGAAGGTAAGACCACTCTTACCGAAGCCATGCTTTTCAATGCCAAGGCCATCGACAGGTTTGGCCGCGTGGACGATGGCACTACCACTACCGATTTTGACCCCGAGGAAATAAAAAGGAAGATATCCATCAATGCCGCTTTAGCGCCATTTGAATGGAATGGCCATAAGATAAACATTATAGATGTGCCAGGCTATTTTGATTTTGTGGGTGAGATGATCGAGGCCTTGCGGGTGGTGGATGCGGCCGTCATTGTAGTTGGTGCGGTCTCGGGCGTGATGGTTGGCACTGAAAAGGCGTGGGACTATTGCAAGGAATACAATCTACCCATTATGATCTTTGTCAACCAGATGGACAGGGAAAACGTGCACTATGAGAAAATTTTACAACAGTTAGAGGATATGTACGGCACTCCTATTACCCCCATCCAGGTACCCATCATGAAGGGTGGCAAGTTTGCCGGGATCGTGGATGTAATTAAAATGAAGGCATGGGAGTTTGCCGATAAGGGCCTCAAAGAGACAAATATCCCCGATGACATATCCGACGCGGTGGAATCGATTCGCACGCGCCTGGTGGAGGCGGCAGCCGAGACCAGCGAAGAGCTGATGGAGAAGTACTTCGAAGGAGAGGAGCTCACCGAAGAGGAGATTCAAACGGCCCTACGCAAGGGTGTAGTTGCTGGAGACATAGTTCCTGTGCTGTTTGGCTCGGCTCTTACCAATGTCGGCATCGATATATTGATGGACGACATTGTAAAATATCTGCCGGCGCCCGACGAGCGGCCGGAGGTTTCGGTGACCAACGTCAAGACCGGTCAAGAGGAGAAGCGCAAAGTCGATGTTTCGCAGCCTTTCTCGGCTTTCGTGTTTAAGACCATTGTCGATCCCTTCGTGGGTAAGCTCTCGCTATTTAAAGTCATGTCGGGCGAGCTGGTAAACGGCATGAACCTCTACAATGCCAACAAGGAAAAGGCCGAGAAGAGCGGAAATTTGTACATCCTGAGGGGCAAAAAGCAGATTGCGGTGGACAAATTGACGGCGGGCGATATAGGCGCAATCGCCAAGCTTCAAATCACGTCTACCGGCGATACGCTGTGTGACCCTGCATATCCCATCGTATATGAAGGCTTCCAGTTCCCAGAACCTTGCCTTTCCATGGCGGTTAACGCGGAAAAACAGGGAGAAGAGGAAAAGGTATTTACGGGTCTTAACAGGCTTACGGAGGAAGATCCCACCTTCAAGATCGAGCAGAATACCGAAACCGGCGAAACCATCATCTCCGGAACGGGTGAAGTACACCTCGACGTTATTGCCAGCCGTTTGAAGAATAAATTCGGAGTTAATGCGGTGTTTAAAGAGCCCAAGGTGCCATACCGCGAGACCATACGTAAGTCCATAAAGGCCGAGGGTAAGCACAAGAAACAGACGGGCGGACACGGACAGTACGGCCATGTGTTTATCGAGTTTGAGCCGCTTCCAAATCCTGATGAGCAGAGGTTTGAGTTTGTTGACAAGATAGTGGGCGGCGTCGTGCCGCGCCAGTATATACCGGCGGTTGAAAAGGGTTTGATCGAGGCCATGCAGAAGGGCGTGCTGGCCGGCTATCCCATGGTGGGGATAAGGGCCACCCTATACGACGGCTCGTTCCACCCTGTGGATTCCTCCGAAATGTCCTTCAAGATTGCCGCCTACCTGGCCTACAAGAAGCTGGAACAGGCCAACCCCGTACTGCTCGAGCCCATAATGCACGCCGAAGTGATAATCCCCGACGAGTACATGGGCGACATCATAGGCGATTTGAACCGCAGGCGCGGCCGCATACTGGGCATGACGCCTCTGGGGAACGGGCTGCAAAAGGTGGATGCAGAGGTGCCGCTTGCCGAGATGTTCCGCTACGCCACCGACCTGCGCTCCATGACCCAGGCTCGCGGGAGCTTCAAGCTCACCTTTGTGCGGTATGAGGAGGTGCCGGGCAACATAAGCGCCAAGATCGTGGAGCAGGCCAAGCGTGAAGCCCAAGAGGAATAAGCTAAAAAAACCGGGTGCCCTGTAAAGGCTCCCGGTTTTTTATTGATAGGTCTATTAATTGTCAGGCGTAAGGCGGGATGAAATAATATACGCGGATGATATTTTTAAGGGGGCAGATGAGGATGATAACAACCGTCACGTTAAATCCCTGCATTGATCGAATGGTCACCGTTGAAAAATTCATTTACGGTGGGCTTAATAGGATTATGGACAGCCGTGAGGATGCTGCCGGAAAGGGTATCAACGTAGCCGTAGCGCTGCACCAGCTGGGAGAAAAGGCATTTTGTACCGGTTTTAACTATACCGAAAGAGGGAACATGATCAGGGATTTTTTAGATGCCTCGAGCATCCCTTACGATTTTGTTGAGGTAGAAGGTGCGGTGCGCGTCAACCTCAAGGTGTTCGATCTATCCCAAGGGGTGGTTACGGAGATAAACGAAAGCGGTCATCCTGTTTCTCCTGAGCACATCCAAAGCCTTAAGGATAAGATTGAGGCGTATGCTTCCAAGAGCAGCATGATGGTCTTCAGCGGAAGCGCACCCAGGGGCGTACCCTCTTCTATTTACAGGGAGCTCATAGGCCGGGCTAAAAGGTATGGAACGCTGTGCGTGCTGGATGCTGAAGGCCAGCTTTTGCTTGAAGGGGTCAAAGCGCAGCCTTACCTCATAAAACCGAACCTGTACGAGCTTGAAAAGGCGACGGGCAAAACCCTTACTACCCGTGGCGAGATAGCCAGGGCTGCCAGGTTTTTTATAGAAAACGGGGTACGGATAGTGGGAGTGTCCATGGGGAGTCAGGGCGCCATGATAATAGGCGAAAATGAGGCCTACTATGCCCATCCCATCCCGGTGGAGGTCAAGGGCACGGCCGGAGCGGGCGATTCTATGGTGGCAGGTTTTTGCATCGGGATTAAGGAAGGATTGGGGCTAAAGGAGATGCTGTGCTATGGAGTAGCGGCCGCTACCGCCTCGGTGATGAGGGAGGGAACCCTCCTTTGTACCCGTCAGGGGTTTGAAGATATGCTGCCCAAGGTTGTTATAGAAAGGGTTATCGATTTTTGACCCCTATTGCAG
>JAMNZI010000035.1 GCA_023622385.1 Bacillota bacterium
GGCCTCTTCCGTCGTATAGTCGATCTCATTGCCGCTGCTGTCTTTCTGCTGGATGCCAAACAGCTCTACGAAAGCACCCCTGGTACCTGATCCCTCTTCACGAGAGATTACATGAATCTCTCTCGAAACATCAAAAGCATCGCTGCTGCTTGAATTTCCATTCTGAATGCCGCATCCTGTTAAAACAGCGAGCATGAGCATTCCACACATGAGAATGATTGCTGTTTTTTTCATGGTTTGAGCTCCTTCCTTTTAAATTTTTGTTGCTTGCTTTCGTAAGACAGTGTAAAATGATAATGTAAACTTAAAGGCAGGCCTATGTAAAATCTGTGTAAAATTTTTTGTGTTTTAAATTGACTTAAAACAGGGTAAATATAAATTTAAGCTTATTGTTGCAGCAGGAAAGAAGGCTTTACTTCCTTGAGGAGTTTGTGGATTGGAACTCGAATGAATTTTAAACAATTTAAAGCGGATGATGGATATGCTTTTATGGATAAAACAAAGTTATAGGAGATGATAAAATGGCGGATTTGAAGTTTAGCATCGATGAGCCCGAAAGCCTGGGCGGCACCAATGCCGGAGCCAACCCGGTAGAGTATCTGCTGGCCGCTCTTGCCGGATGCATCAATGTGGTGGCCCATGTAGTGGCAAAGGAGATGGACTTCGAGATAAGGGACCTTCAGATTGAACTTGAGGGCGATTTAAACCCTGCGAGGTTTATGGGAAAGTCCTATGCTGAAAGGGCAGGCTACAAGGAAATCAGGGTAAACATAAAGGTGGATACCGACGCCGATGCCGAGACGCTTTCTAAGTGGCTCGATGCCGTGGAAGACAGATGCCCGGTGAGCGATACGCTGTCGAACGGCACGCCGGTGAAGATAAGCCTGGTATTGTGCCACTCATCGTCGTGTGACGGGGAGAATTATAGGCACTACACCAGAATAACGATACAAAGATTAAAAAGGGTATTGACTTAAATAAGATTTTATTATAGAATATAACTTGCCGTTAGCAAGGAAGGGACACCGAAAAGGTGAATGTCGCGGGGTGGAGCAGTCAGGTAGCTCGTCGGGCTCATAACCCGAAGGTCGAGGGTTCAAATCCCTCCCCCGCAACCAGCGTGGCGGCGTAGCTCAGTTGGCTAGAGCATTCGGTGCGGTTCGAATCCGTTCGCCGCCACCATTGTTATAAGGGGCTTAAAAAATTGAGCGTTATGGGCGCATAGCTCAGCTGGGAGAGCACTTGCCTTACAAGCAAGGGGTCATAGGTTCGAGTCCTATTGCGCCCACCAATATTTCGGGTCTCCGGAATGTACCGGAGTTTTTTATTTTTAGGTTCTTTGTCGATTGCTGGGGTGAATCTAATAACGGAGAGTAAATAAACCAAGCATTAAAGAAGATGTCGTCATTTTTTTGATGGCATCTTCTTTTATTATTGAAAGCAAGATACTGCATATGCATGAATCAGGCAGTTATGAGCATGACATTTTAAAACCTAATGGCTACCAAAACTAACCTTGGTTTTTCCATTGGCTATTGTTTTTTGAACAATAGTATGATATACTCTTATCAGACTATTATTCAATGAATAATAGTTATATGGCTGTTAGTAAGTCAATGATGTCGGAGGGATATAGGTGAAAAAAAGCGAGTTTTTAAGGGAACTCAAGTATAACTTGATGGGCAAGGTCAGCGATGATGAGCTGGAGAGCATCATTATGGACTATGATGAGATATTTGAATCGGGCAAAGCCGAAGGTAAGGCAGAGGAAGAGATATCCGAGATGCTGGGTTCTCCGGCAATGATCGCCAAGGCTATCTTGGATGAGAATTCAGACAACGCATCCAAGTTAAACGATGAAAACTATCCTGTAGCATCTCTTGGCAAACGAATTATAGCGTTTATGATTGACTATATGCTGTCATTGATGCCCCTGATTATTTTGCTCTGCTTCATAGAAGCACCCCGCTTTATGCTCTTTTCGGTTTTTCCCATGATGATATTTAATCCTATAGTCCCTTTGTTTGTAATTTTCTTTTTACTCCCTCAATTTAGCGGTATTTACTCTTATTCTGCCCCTGGGGTAGAGAGGGTTTACACTTATCCTGTTCATGGGATAAATACCCATTATATTGTGTTTATAGTGATAGGCTTTATCTTCTTCTGGCTGTACGGTACGCTGGCCATGGTAGTGATGAAGGGCAGAACGGTAGGCATGCGCCTGATGGGTATAAAAGTGATTAAAAAGGATAGATCTACTTTAAGGCCCCTTGATATAATTATTCGCCAATTTATAGGCAAGATCCTGCTGGCGGGCATTACCTCAAACATATCCTACATCGTCTCCCTGTTCTGGGCTGTTTTTTCTAAAACCAACAATACCATCCATGATAAACTGGCTGGAACCATAGTTATTGAGGATAGGTAGCGGGCCTAATCAGTAAAAGGTGTTATATTGTCAGTATGTAGCAACGTGGGATGGACCGGATTGCTTTTTTGAGCAAATAATTGGAAATAGTTTCTTGCATTAGAAACTACCGAATCTTGGTGACGATACAAGCAAAGAGGGGAAAATATCGCGAAGGAGGAAACACACAAGGATGCCATGAATACGCAGCTTAAAAAAGGCGTACTGGAGATGTGTATCCTTTATCAATTAAGAGATAAGGAGCTGTATGGCTACCAGATAATGAGGGCTATAAAGGACCAGTTCAGCGATGTGTATGATGGTTCGGTGTATGCCATACTAAGGCGGTTAAATGCTGAGGGGTACACCGAGACGTATATAAAAGATTCGCCTAGCGGGCCTCCAAGGAAGTATTATCGCATTACTTCAGCAGGCCTTGATTATCTAAGCAGGATGATTGCAGAGTGGCACAGGCTGGTGGAGGGAGTAAGGAGGCTGGGGATTCCTTTTTGATAGGGTGTATACTATCATTTTATAGGTTACGGAAAAAAGAGAGCGGTAGACATATGTAGACATATTTAATGAGATAGGGTTTTCGCTCGAGCTTAAAGAGCAGGCTCTAAGGGAACCTGGGTAAACATAAAAGTATGCCGTGGACGACGGATATCCGGTAAGCGATACGCTGTCTAACGATATGTCGGTAAGATAAGCCTGGGATAGAAAGCGAAATTATGAATAAAGGGTGCCCTTTTAAAGCATGTTGGGCACCCTATTTTTAACCCTTGCGCCTAAAAAATTAGGGTCATGATTGAATGTGCAGGGCTTTCATACTTTGCAATTTTCCCATTATAGCGCAGGACAAATGGGATTTTGTCATCGGTTCTGTTCATCACCACCAGAATCTTTTGGCCTGATGGCGTCTTGAAAGCTGTACATTCCAATTTATCGGTAAATCGGCTAACGCCGATTCGTACGCTTCCCGGTTTAATGAACCTGCTGAAATGGCCTATAAAGAAATATGAAGGTTTGAATTCTATAGTGCCACTCTTGGTATCAACCATTATGGGGGCTTCGCAATAGTTTTGCGCATGATTGGGGCCGCCCATTTCATCCAGTATCAGGTTCCAATCACACCATGCCTCCATATAGTTGTTGAGATTACCTATTATATCGTGGCCGTATTTTTCCCCATTGGTCCAGGCGCCGCGATCCACGTGCTGTTCTACACAACATTCGGTCAATACCAGGGGCTTATCGGGCCATCTGCGCTTTACTGCTTCCAGGGCCTCAAAGTGATCTCCGGAATACCAGTGGAAAGCGACTCCCCATATGTATTTTGCGGCTTCGGGGTCTTCAAAGGCTACCTTTGCTCGCTCGTATATCCGTTCTTTGTTGTGGTCCCATATCATTATCTTTATATGTCCAAGGCCTTCACGTTCTAACGTTGGCCCCAAATAGTCCCTGACAAAATCTTTTTCTTCTTCAGCGGTGAATATACATGAATCCCAGCGCTGTACCGCTTTAGGCTCGTTTTGTACCGTTACACCCCAAATCGAGATGCCTTCTTCCTCATATGCTTTTATGAATTTGGCGAAGTGACGTGCCCATGCATCGCGGTATTGGGGTAATAGTTTTCCCCCATGGTTCATCATGCCTGTATCTTTCATCCAGCCGGGGGGACTCCAAGGTGATATGAATAATCGGAAATTTCCAAACCGTTTAGCGGCTTTTATCATGGGAATTATGTATTGTTTGTCCCTTTCAATGTTAAAGCTTTCAAGCTCGATATCGCCTTCTTTTTCCACACATGCGTAATTTCCCAGAGAAAAATCGCAGGAATTCATATGGGTGCGACAAAAAGTATATCCGTGACCGCTTTGTTCATCGAAATACGCTTTTAGCACTATGTCCTGCTTATCTTTGGGGAGTTTGTGGAATGTAACGGCAGCAGCCTCGGTAAAAGCGCCACCGAAGCCCATGATTTTCTGATACTCGACATCGTCGTAAACATTGATAACCGGGTATTCTATTCCCTGTGGGTCATCCTGAAAGCTTAGAGGAGGCTTTTCAGCCAATCTATCGCCGGTATCCCGCGCGCTTAAAAAAATTCGTATGTTGTTTTCCATTATATTATCACCTACCCTTTCACTTTCTAAAAACTGCTTACTTTGAAGATTGGACAGTTTTTGAAGGCTTTTTGGCTCATCAAGTTTCTGTTTTATTCTCGTCGAACTGCATGTATCCTTCATAAGCTGCGCTTATAGTTAATTATATATTCTTTTTAGCTTTAATACAACTTTTGTTTTTTTATGAATTGAACACAGATAGGGCTTGAGTGATTAACGTATCTATATAAATTTAAAATTTGGATGTAGGGGATTCATGCTTGATGAAAGCTTTATATCCTCTATATAGCGCTATATATGTTTGACTTTGCTTTGAAATCCCGTGTTGATCTTCCATGTTGTATATTTGTCAATCAAATAGTAATATAAAGTTGTAAGTTTATCTTTTATGTATGGCTCGTAAAATGCTCAGCGATTATTAAACGCATTCGACAAAATAGGGAATTTTCTTAAAGGGGGACAAATGGCAAAGGGCTGAGGTGCCTTAAAAATATTTTGAATTCGAGGAATCCGTCAATAAAAGATGTGTTAGACTATGATGGAGAGGCTGATAGTGGCTGTTTTATAGGCGTTTAGGCTTCCCCGTTTGATGTTCTTGGCCTTGTTGTATCAATATTAGCGGAAGGATAAAAGGTTAGGGACGGTGTTAATAATTCAGAATGGAAGCGCGGCAAAAAGCTTTTAGGGATAATAGGGATTCGGGAACTACCTGAGATTGAAAGGATTCTTAGCCTTTAAAATCTAATGGAAATATTTAATAGGTGAAGTGATGGGGTATGGATAAAAAAACTGTTGTAGATATGCTGAATGAGATAGGGCTTTTGCTCGAGCTTAAAGGGGAGAACCCCTTTAAATCCAGGGCTTATTACAATGCAGCTCGCATTATCGAGGTGCTTGATGAGGATTTAGAGACCTTGGTCAAAGAAGGGCGCCTTAAGGATGTAAAGGGTATTGGAGAGGCCCTCAATAAAAAACTTACCGAGCTTGTGACTACGGGAAAGCTCAAGTATTACGAAGAGTTAAAACAGTCTGTACCTTCCGGCCTTCTAGAGATGCTTAAAATACCGGGCCTAGGTCCTAAGAAGATAAAGGTACTGTATGAAAAGCTTGGCATTACTACCGTAGGTGAGCTGGAGTATGCGTGTATCGAAAACAGGCTATTGAGCCTTCCGGGTTTTGGCGAAAAGACCCAGAAGAAGATTTTCGATGGAATTCAGTTTATAAAGCAATTTAGCGGATACCATCTTTATTTTGAAGCTTACCAGGAAGCGGTAAGGCTTAAAGAGTATTTGGAGCATACTGGATTGGTCATAAGATGCGAAATCGCGGGAAGCTTAAGGCGTAAGAAAGAGATAGTGAAGGACATAGATGTTCTGGCCACTTCTCATCATCCTCAGGAGCTAATGGAGCGCTTTGTAAATTTTCAGGATATAAAGGACGTAGTGGCTAAAGGCGACACCAAGACCAGCGTCATTTTGAACTCGGGTATAAATGCCGACCTAAGGGTGGTAAAGGATGAGGAGTTTCCTTATGCCCTACATCATTTTACCGGCAGCAAAGAGCATAATACCGCCATGCGGCATAGGGCAAAGGCTATGGGCATAAAGATGAACGAGTACGGTCTTTTCAAGGGCGATGTTTTGATAAAGTGTGCTTCAGAAGAGGAAATCTTTGGGAAATTCAATCTGCAATATATACCGCCAGAGCTCAGGGAAAATGCTGGCGAGATTGAGGCAGCCGAAAAAGGAGAGATTCCTGTACTGATAGAAGAGAGGGATTTAAAGGGTATATTCCATGTGCACACCACCTATAGCGATGGGCGAAGTTCACTAGCTGATATAGTTCAAAGAGCCCGAGAGCTGGGGTACAGTTATATAGCCATCACCGATCACAGCAGGTCAGCATTTTACGCCAATGGCCTCAACGAGGAAAAGCTTTTGGAACAGTGGGAAGAGATAGAGGCTTTAAACAAGAAGTACGGCGACATCACAGTATTGAAAGGCATAGAGGTGGACATATTGCCGGACGGCTCCCTTGATTACAGCGATGACGTATTGGAGAAGTTCGATTTGGTAATAGCATCCGTACATTCCCATTTTAAGATGAGCAGAGAAGAGATGACCAGAAGGGTGATAAAAGCAATAGAAAACAAACATACCCATATTGTAGGACACTTAACTGGTAGGCTTCTGCTGTCAAGGGATGGCTATGATATAGATATATACGAGGTTATTGAGGCTGCCACGGAATATGGCAAGGTGCTCGAGATAAATTCCAGCCCATATAGGCTGGACCTTGACTGGAGGTATATAAAATACGCCAAGGAGAAAGGTGCCAAGTTTGCCATATGTCCCGATGCTCACAGCATAGAAGGGCTTGAAGACGTAAAATACGGAGTTGGGATTGCCAGAAAGGGCTGGCTGGAGGCCAAGGATGTCATAAACGCCTACGATATACAGCAGGTTTTACATTTTTTACAAAAGATGTAGAGGTGCAACTAAAGATATATTATTATTTTAATTTCTTGTGCATATTTATGATATTAGTATTTTAACAAAAAATAGATGTTTTAGGGGGGAATATTAATGACCATCTATGATGTTGCTATTATTCCTTTAATTGTGGGTATAGTGGAGCTTTTGAAGGAAATCGGGCTTCCTTCTAAATTTGCTGCTGTGGTGTCGGCACTCATAGGCATAGTTATAGGGATAGTGTACATTTCGCCTGATGATATTAAAAGAGGAATACTTGTAGGGCTTTCTCTAGGCCTTGCAGCATCTGGGCTGTATTCTGGAACAAAGAGCACTGCTGAAGGGCTTAAAAGCTTGTTTGTTGCCAAAAAATGAACCTATTTGGTTTTAAGTTTTTGCATTTCTCGGTTGATGAAATTTTATGAATTGACACCAGATAAGATGCTGTATTAGAATACACATGAGGAGGTATAGTGAATATCTACATAGAATGAAAATTGATGGAAGAAACCGAAAAATTTACGGGCTCAAAGAGCAGGTAGTAAAGCTAGCATTGGAAGAATTCATAAAGAATCGGCAACGAAACTACTCCTGACAATCAAAGACAATTTACATTTTGATACAGATGCTGAGACACATTGATGAATGGTTTAATCTGTAGTAAAGTATTCTTGTGCTTGGATAAGAAAGGATAAAAACGTATAATTAAAATGGGATTATAAATCTGCGAGGAGGAAGATCATGATAAAATATCCTCAAATACCCGATTATCATATTTTGATTGACCATCTTATTGAATACGCGAAACTTCGAAGTGAATATGGTGCGCAGGGTATAGAAGATATTCTCAAAAAAGTTGAAGAGAGCATAATGGTTGCTGTTTCACAATTAAAGGAATTGCCAATCGATCAGCATTTAGCCAGGTGTGAACCCGATTCATTGAAGGAGATTCGCAGTTTGAGGCCTGATGGGCCAAGGAGACTGTGGGAAAATTTTCAAAAAGACAAATATATGGAAAAGTTGGAGGGAGCCCTTCTTGCGAGGATGGCAGGTTGTACCCTCGGGGCTATAGTGGAGGGTTGGTCAATAGAGAGCATGCAGGAATGGGCTAATTTTATTGGAGATGCTTTTCCGCCACTTGATTACTGGTCTCAAGCAAAGGACCCTGTACATATACGGTATGGGAAGAGCCCTAATTATACATATACCCGAAATAAAATGTGCGGCGTCCCGGTAGATGATGATATCACCTATACTTTGCTTGGGCTATTAATAGTAGAGGAATATGGTAAGGATTTTACAACTGAGGATGTGGCAAAGGCATGGATGAAATACTTGCCGGTGGCGTGTACAGCAGAGGAAATAGCTCTGGAAAACATAAAAAAAGGTATAAGCCCTTATAATGCTGCTGATTATAACAATCCCTATTGCCAGTGGATAGGCGCTGATATTCGTTCAGACCCGTGGGCGTATATGGCGCCGGGATATCCCGAAAAAGCTGCTGAAATGGCATACAGAGATGCTTATCTCAGCCATAGGCGTAATGGGATATATGGTGCCATGTTTTTCAGCGCTGCGCAAGCTGCTGCCTTTGAGGTTGACAATGCGGTGGATGCTATCAAGATAGGGCTTACGGAAATTCCTGCAGATTGTATTTTGGCACAAGCGGTCAGATGGGCCCTTGATGAGGCTAAGAATATAAGAGATTATAGGGATGCACGCCAAGCTGTAGATGAGCGGTTTAAAGGGATGAGTGGCGTTCATACTATAAACAATGCATGTTTGACAATTTTTGGGTTGATCATCGGAGGAACGGATGTTACCAAGGTGCTTTCACAGACGGTGGCAATGGGGCTGGATAACGATTGTACCGCGGCCACGGCGGGAAGCATTGTAGGCGCAATAGTTGGTAAGAAAGGGATTCCTGAGCACTGGTACAAGCCTTTTAAAAACACAATATACACCTATATGAATGGTGCAGAGGTTTTCAAAATAGATGATGTGATAAACAGGTTTGCGTTACAAGCGGAAAGAATGTTAAGGGATTAATAGCAACAAAGGTATAAATTTTAATCAGTTCTTTGATTTGTTATGATGAGACAATTATAAGATGTAAACCTGAATTTTTTATTTATTGTATAATATTTCATATGTGTAATTTTATATTTTAAAGGAAGTGTGGATTAGATGAATGTCAGACGGGAAAATTTGATCCTTAAACATCGTAGGCATGAACCTGGTCAACCGGTCCGTTTGGCTCTCGAATTGGTAGAACCGGGAGACCTTGAAAGCTGTCAACAAGCCGAACGCGTTACAAAACAGCTTCCACCCGGTATAACTTCAAAGATGTTGTATCAGGATATTATTAGGATAGCGTGGCCTGCTTTTATGGAATTCATCCTTACGCAGCTGGCATCCATGGTTGATATGATGATGGTGGGCCAGCTAGGGCCGTGGGCTATTGCTGCTGTTGGATTGACAAATCAGCCCAAGTTTTTGCTTATGACCATGTTTATGGCCATGAACGTGGGAGCTACCGCGTTGATTGCGCGGTATAAGGGTGAGGACAATCAACAAAAAGCAAACACGGTTTTGCGTCAAGCCTTGCTGCTCACTTTTGTACTGTCGGCTATTTCTTCAGTTATAGGCTTTATATTTTCGGAACCGATGATTCGTTTTATGGGGGCAGCCGATGAGCAAACGTTGGCCGGTGGTACAGTTTATTTAAAGATTCAAATGGTAGGTTTTATAATTTTGGCCTTGACCAGCACTATTACGGCGGCGCTGCGGGGCATTGGGGATTCAAGGACTGCTATGGTGTATAATCTAATTGCCAACGTGGTTAATGTGATATTCAATTATATGCTGATATATGGACATTTTGGCTTTCCCAGGATGGAGGTGGCCGGTGCGTCTATAGCAACCGTCATAGGGCAGTGCACAGCCTTTGTACTGGCTATGTTTTCTGTACTGCGAGGTAATCGATATATTAAGCTCAGCTTCAAGGACGATTTTAGGCCGAGATGGGACATAATGAAAAGCATAGTTAATATAGGCATGCCTGCAATGGCTGAACAGCTGGTTATGAGAGCGGGGATGATAGCCTATTCGAAAACCGTTGCCTCACTGGGGACGCTGGCTTTTGCAACTCATAATGTATGTATGAATATTCAATCCATGTCGTTTATGAATGGTCAAGCCTTCGGCGTATCCGCTACTTCGCTTACAGGACAGAGCTTAGGAAGAAGGCGCCCCGACATGGCCCAGGCGTACAGCAGGTATACAAGGCGTTTGGGGATGATGACTTCCCTAGTGCTAGCTCTAACATTTATCCTGTTTGGAAGGGAAATAGTGGCGCTGTATACCGATGATGAGGTGGTTATACAGCAGGGGGCCCAAATACTCAAGCTGGTGGCCATTATTCAGCCTTTTCAGTCGTCTCAGCTTATTTTGTCCAGCGCTTTAAGAGGTGCAGGCGATACAAGGTCTACCGCAATAATCATATTTATAACTGTTTTGTTGGTGCGCCCGGGATTGGCCATGTTTACCATTCACGTATTAAACTGGGGATTGGTAGGTGCGTGGATTGCTTTAATGGCTGATCAGCTTCTCAGATCGTTGCTGGTTCTGCTGAGGTTTAATTCGGGCAAATGGAAAACCATAAAAGTATAGCATGAGGGGATTGGTGTATGGAACTGCCATCTGAGTTGAAAACTGCGATAGAAGAGCAGTTGGCGCTTATGCCTGTAAAAGATCTTTCGGAGCTTGCAACGAGACTCTCTGAAGATTACCGAAGCCGCAAACCTTTCGAGAGGGAATCATATATTCGTACTTATGAAGATGCGTTGGTTTATGTCGCTTTCAGGTTGCCCGCCACATTTGCTGCAGCATACTTTGCCATGGCTCAGATTAAGGAAAGGTTGCCGGCTTTAGATCCTAGGACGTTTTTGGATGTAGGTGCCGGGCCTGGTACTGTTATGTGGGCGGCTACTATGGTTTGGCCACAACTGGAGCGCATAACTTTAGTTGAACGAGAACAGCACATGATAGATATTGGCAAAAAGCTGACCAAATATTCTAATTTACCTTCTATAAGGCAGGCACAATGGATAAAGGCTGATGTAACGGCTGAATGGAATGTTCCCCCTCATGATGTGGTAATAGCGTCTTATGTGCTCAATGAGTTGCCGTGGCAAATTATAGAATCGTTTGCTTTGAAGTTGTGGGAGAGTACGGGCCAGTTATTGATCCTTATTGAGCCGGGTACGCCATCTGGGTTTTCATTGATAAAACGGGTTCGAGAACAATTGCTACTTCAAGGCGCTAATATTATAGCGCCATGTCCCCACAATAATCCCTGTCCCATTGCCGAGGACGATTGGTGCCATTTTTCCCAAAGACTGGCCCGTAGCCGGTTGCATAGGCAAATCAAGGGGGGCACTCTGTCGTATGAAGATGAAAAGTTTTCTTTTGTATGCCTATCCCGCACCCCTGGGGCTGGCGTAAAAGGGGTAGTGATGCGGCATCCACAAATTAGAAAGGGTCACATATATCTCACGCTTTGTACTCCTGAAGGCATTGAAAATGTGGTGATAACTAGAAAGGATAAGGAAAAGTTTAAAGAAGCTCGCAAGTTAAGTTGGGGGTCAGTAGTGCCAAGGGAAAGCCACACATGAGAAAGATTATGAGCTTTTTGCCGACGATGCTTATGGGACTTGGATTGAAATTGTGTGATCATATAATAGTTAACTTTTCCTTCTTTACCCCTGCAAGGGTGTATTATTTCATGTTGACGGCATTTAGGTCGAGTGCATCGCATTGCTCCAGTTCCTTGCACATGAGGGCGCGGATATAGCCGCGATCGGTGGATGTGGAATGGATGTAAAATCCCATTCCGTAGTAAAAGCGCACAAGCGAGGTCATCTTTGAAGCGGTATGGAGGGTAAGGGCGCACAGCCCCAATTCCCTGGCTTCTTGTTCTACTGCTCTCATAAGGGCTTTTCCTACGCCGCAGTTTTGTACGTGAGGACGTACGCCAAAACGGCTGATATAGCCCACTTTCCCGGGAGGCAAAACCTCCAGGCGGATGGTGCCCACCGGTTGACCATCAAGCAAAGCTATGAATATGGTCTTTTTTCGCATCTCTTCCAGGATGATATGTGGGGTTTCATTAAGTGCCGATACTTTATCGGGAAGTCCCAGTTCCCTGGCATATGCTTCAAATGCTTGCTGAACGATGTCATGTATTGCAAAGACATCCTGTTCGGAAGCTTTTTTTATCATCAAATCCATCTTTATTCGTCTCCTCTTTACGGAATAATTATCTACACAACGTTTAAAATTAAAACCCGAGGCCTGATTTGGTGTTATATAAGTGGCATGTGCTTGCATCATGTTGACTGTCGAGGTTCATTGCATTACTGTACTTTTCTAAGAAATTTTTTATTTATCTTTGTTTGCTGTAATCTGAGTAGTTTATCAAAATCAATTTGCTTTATTCCCCATCAAAAGCACCATGATGGCTTTATGCACGTGTAGGCGGTTTTCAGCCTCGTCAAACACTGCCGATTGCGGACCATCTATGATATCATCGGTTACCTCTTCACCACGGTGGGCCGGCAGGCAGTGCAAAAAGATTGCATCGCCTTTGGCATACGAAAATAGCTCTTTGTTGACCTGGTACCTGCTAAAAACCTTTGCACGGCTTTCAAACTCGTGCTCCTGCCCCATGCTGGCCCATACATCGGTATACACCGCATCTGCATCCTTTATGGCTTCCATGGGATCGTTGGTTATCAATACGTTTGCTCCGGTGGCTTTTGCGTTTTCCTTTGCCATTTTGACTATTTCTTCTTTTGGCTCATAGCCCATGGGAGAGGCTATGGATATGTGCATCCCTACTTTGGTACAGCCTATAAGCAAAGAGTGGGCTACGTTGTTTCCATCCCCTATGAAGGCCAGTTTAAGGCCGCTTAAAGTACCTTTTTTTTCATATATGGTCATGAGGTCGGCCAGTATCTGGCAGGGATGCAAAAGGTCGGTAAGCCCGTTTATGACGGGTATGGAGCTGTATTTAGCCAATTCCTCTACGTCTTGCTGCTTAAAGGTCCTTATCATTATCCCATCTATATAGCGGGACAAAACCCTGGCGGTATCGCTTATGGTCTCTCCGCGGCCCAGTTGAATATCGTTAGCATTTAGAAAAAGGCCATATCCCCCTAGCTGATAAATGCCCACTTCAAAGGACACCCTGGTTCGGGTGGAGGACTTGGTGAATATCATGCCTAGAGTTTTGCCCTTAAGATAGGGATGGGGGATGTTGGCTTTGAGCTTTTTTTTCAAGTCAAATGCGGTGTTCAACACTTGATATATTTCATCCTGGCTGTAATCCTGCAGGGTTATAAGGTGTTTTTGCGAGAAGGGCTTTTCTGGCTTGTAATTGTAAAGGTCCACCACACAACTTCACTCCCTCTACAGCATTTCTCTTGACAAACACTGTATAATGTTCACCTTATTATTTTCCATAATTTAGTTTGACCGTCATCCTTATCGAAAGCGATCTTTTATTTTAACTTTTTTCCAATATCCCTTTGAATATCCTATCCAGTGCATCTATCAGGTCGTCGATCTCCTGTTGTGTGATCACCAGCGGGGGCAGGAACCTCAGGGTGTTGTGCCCAGCGCAGTTTATGATGTATCCTTCATTGAGAGCCTCATTCACTATATCCTTGCCTTGAACCGATGAATTGAGCTCCATGCCCAACATAAGCCCCCTTCCCCTCACATCTTTTATAAAGGGGTATCTATCTTTTAAATGGGTAAGCCTTTGTTTAAAATACTGCCCCAGCTGGGCACACCTATCAATCAACCCTTCATTTATGAGGGTGGTAATCACGGCTATGGCTGCTGCGCAGGCTAACGGATTTCCACCAAAGGTCGAGCCGTGGCTGCCAGGCTCAAAGGCTGAAGCTACGCTTTCTTTAGCTATTATGGCTCCTATGGGCACGCC
>JAMNZI010000126.1 GCA_023622385.1 Bacillota bacterium
AAAGGCAGAGAATCGCGCACCAGATAGATCAAGGTCCCCGCCACCAGTATAATCAGAAATATCACGACGGTGAGGGCAACTTTAAGGATGGTCACTTTACCCGAATCCGAGCCGTTCCCATTTTGCGCCTCATCCGTTATTCCCACTGTCACTTCAAAGTTCTGGCTTCTGAACTCCAGGTCATTTCCTTTTTGGTCCTCTGCCTTCACCACCACGACAAAGGAACTAGTCTCCTCTACGCTAAGGTGTGGCAGGGTAAATGTTTGCTCTTCTCCGGGATCCAGCACCAGCACGCTGCCCACCCCAATGTTTCTCTCTCTAACCGGATCCTCAATGAAGATCTCTATGTTCTTCAGCGCTACCCCGCCATCGTTCTTTACGGTACATTTTACCTGTACCGCTCCTGCTTTTTCCAATGCTGGAGGATCGACTTCTACATCAATGGATACATGAGCTGCCTTATCAGGCGCTTTGGCAGGGATCAAAAGCTCATCAGCCTCGTATCTATAAGGAGCTCCCGTCAGCTCATCCTTGGCGGTCAAAACGGTCTTGCTAATTATGCCGTCATCATCCATTTCCTTCTCCACTGAGACCACTTCTTCCTCGCCGGGCTTTAAGCTGTCAAAGGAGGCTATGTTCCCCAGCTCGGGTTCATCCACCGATACATCCTTCAACGCCACCTTGCCGGTGTTTCGGATTATATATGTCAGGGTAACGGTATCTCCCGGCACTGCCTCTTGAGGCTCAAATTTTCTCTCGATCTCCACCATTGCTTCAATGCTGGATATCTCCGCAGTGTAACTGGCCTGCACCTTTTGGGCTCCGTCCTCGGGTACACCGCTGCACGTTATGGTGTATCGCCCTGCTGAGTCAATTGTAGCTTTATAGGTTGCTGTGGTCTCTTGCCCCGGAAGCAGCTGGACTATCTCATAAAAGACCTTGCCTTTCCAGTCGGTACACTGGATATCCTTGAGAGCCACGTTTCCGGCATTTTTGACTTTGAGAGTAAAGGTCACCTCCTGTGCTGAGGTGATTTGCTGTTTGTCAACGCTGCCCTGTACCTCCAGAGAATATACAGGCTGTAATTCTTCCACTTCCACTTTGACCTTTGCATCAGGAAATTCTTCTAGCAGATCTCCCCGAACCGATAGAGGATCCTTATATCTCAATATGAGGTAGCTTTCGGTGGTGTCTTGCAGCTTAAATTTCTGTTTAACCGTCTTCTTTTGACCCGGCTGCAGCTTTTGAATTCTGCCCAGCTCACCAAGCTGGCTGTCCATGACGGCTATATCCGTTAAAACCACGTTTGAGGTGGATTCCACAACCGCAACGTATTCCACCTCGTCACCCTTTTTCACCCGGGACGCATTAGCAGCATAGCTTACGTTAAATCCTATGTTGAAAATATCGAAAACGCCTTCTCCTAAAACCACCCATTCATCTTGTCCTTCCACCTGATATTCCACCAAATAGGTCACATAGCCATCTATGGCACTGTAAGCTTCACCCTCATCTGCACTGCTTATTTTCTGTTTTTCTCCCGGTGCGATGCTCCTCTCCAGTATCGTGGTTTCCTTCGCGTTGGTAACGTGGTTGTACAGTTCTTCCCTTATGCGCACCCTAACGGGTTTATCCATAGAATTCGTTATATTATAGATGAGCTCAAAGGGTTCCCCGGGCTGTACAGCAGAAGGGCTCATTTTTACAGACATGGTAACCTTCCCCTGGGCCAGTGCCACTGTATCAACCAGAGCCATTTGGGCAATCATTGCAAAAATCATGATAAGAGTCAATATTCTCCAAAACCTTTTAAACATCATTTCCTCCCCTACCTCGTTTACCGTATAATACAAACCATTGCACCAAGGCTCAATATTCCTCTCATGCTTATAATGCAAGACACTTTTACCAGCGCCGCGAGCTTCCTCCGCCTCCGGCACTGCCTCCCCCGCCGGAGCGTCCACCTCCAAAACCTCCACCACCGAATCCGCCACCTTTTGAGCCCGAGCCAAACCAGTCTCCATATCCACCTTTATTACCGGAACGGAATATGGTGAAGGTAATAGCTCCCTTGAAGAAGGTAAGATCAAAGAGGATAAATGCTAAAGCGAGTATCAACCATATTATAGGGCTTGCCCAAGAAGAATCATCCTCTTCAGTTTGCTCGTCAGGCAAAGTCAGCTCTTCAACGCGCCGGCTATCTCCAACCAGTTTATCGGTATAGCCATATTCCATATATATTTCATTGACTACGGCATTAAACCCCGCAACAATCCCCTGGCTGTACTTGCCCTGACGAAAATACGGGATCATATATTCATCCTGTATCCTGCCGGTCTTGCCATCGGTGAGCACCCCTTCGAGGCCATACCCTACCTCAATCCTGGATTGCCGACCCTCTATATCGACAAATATGAGCACGCCGTTATTCTTATCCTTCTGACCGATTCCCCAATCCCTGAACAGCCCGAGGGTGTATTCCTCCAGCGATTTGTCACCAATACCTGCCATGGTGACAACAACTACCTGGGCCGTTGTGACATCCTCCAGCTCTCTCGCAATCCTCAGGATATGCTCCTCGGCATCGGTATCCAGCACATCGGCATAGTCATTGACGTAAAAAGCCTCGGTATGGGCAGGATAGCTGTCGCGTGCAGCGCTGCACGCAGCGCACAATAGCACGATAGCTGATATAAATACAACAATCCTCAAATGCTTTATACGCCTCATGATCGAACATCCTTAATCCCCAAATAGTTCGCCTACATCGGGAGCCTGCTTGGCATCCTCGGATGCCTCAAAATACTCGGCGCGTTCAAATCCGAACATGCCAGCTATGATATTCATGGGAAACCTTCTGATAGACGTATTGTAATCCCGCGCTTTTTCGTTGTAATCCCGCCTTGCAACAGCAATCCTATTTTCAGTACCAGCCAGCTCATCCTGAAGCTGGATAAAATTCTGGTTAGCCTTAAGTTCAGGATAATTCTCTGCTATGGCAAGCAGCCTGGACAAAGCGCTGGTAACTTCGGCGTCTGCCTGTGCCATGCCTTCAACGGTGGTAGCTCCAGCCAGCTTTGCCCTGGCCTCGGCAATCTGGGCAAACACCTCCGATTCATGGGCAGCATACTTTTTTACAGTTTCCACTAGGTTGGGTATCAAATCGTTTCGCCTCTGAAGCTGGTTGTCTATCTGGCTCAGAGCCGTTTGCACCTCTTCACTCTTCGCCACCAGACCATTGTAGCCGTTTATCACCCAGATGGCCAACAACACGAGTATAACGCCTATAACCACAACTACCTTTATTGAATTTTTCATGGCTTTACCCCCAAAACTAAAAAATTTATACATTCGACAACTTTATAACTATTCTACCAGCATTTATATACCATTACAAGTAAGAAAAATGAAGGTCGATTTACCATTGCTGTGTCACTATCATCCTTCATCGTTTCATTTATATGTCCCACCAGAAGTTTGTTATGAACTTTAATTTAAAAATTATATTTTTGGCACTTAAATATATATCACTGGTAATAGATATAATATATGAACAACAGGATAAAAATTTTTGACCTTTATTTACTTTTGTTCTCCAATATGATAATATATTTTTGACAAAACCGATGAATGTTTGTTCCATAACAAGACAGACATCCGAAAGGAGCTGAGGCATATGCCGTTTTTGTGGTATGATCCTACCATGGTGCTGCTTATCCCGGCAATCTTGTTGGCAATATACGCTCAATTCAAGGTACAGAGCACCTTTGCCAGATACTCCAGAATCCCGGCACGCAGTGGTCTGACAGGCGCTGAAGTAGCCCGAGAAATTCTCCGTGATAACAGGATTTACGATGTAAGAGTAGAGATGACGCCTGGCATACTCACAGACCACTATGACCCGCGCAACAAGGTATTGAGGCTTTCTCAACAAGTATATAACTCCAGCTCTCTTGCTGCATTGGGCGTGGCAGCCCATGAAGCTGGGCATGTGATACAGCATGAATATGGGTACGTCCCTTTTAATATCCGCACGCTCATCGTACCGGTTGCTGCCATCGGTTCGCAGCTAGCGTTCCCTTTGTTGTTCCTAGGCTTAGCCTTTGGACTTAAAGAACTGGCCCAAATAGGAGTTATAGCCTTTAGCTTAGCTGTGCTGTTTCAGCTCATCACCCTCCCTGTAGAATACAACGCAAGCAGCAGAGCCATTGAAGCGCTGGAAGTAGGAGGGTATCTTACCAGGGAAGAAACGCCCCATACGCGTAAAGTATTAAATGCTGCAGCTCTCACTTACGTAGCGGCCACTTTAACGGCTATATTGCAATTGCTCAGGCTCATGCTCATATCGGGATTTTTCGGCAGAAGAGACGACCAATAATATAGAAGCATAAAAGCGCCAAAAAAGTCGGGGCTTGACGCCCCGACTTAACTTTGTTCGGCTAAAACCCTTTTCAACACGTCGATAGAATAATCGATGTCATCGTAGGTTAAAGCATCTGATACCTGAATTCTTATTCTGGCCTGCCCTTCCGGAACCACTGGATATCCAAACCCTACCACGTATACCCCTTCTTCCAACATCCTCGCAGCAATCCTTATAGCCTTGGCGGTATCATAGATCATAATCGGAATAATGGCGCTGTCACCTTCAAGGGCTGCAATGCCGGCCTTTTTCAGCTGGTCCCTGAAATATTTGACCTTTTTGTGCAGCGAATGCACCTTTTCAGGATGGCCCTCTAAATATTCCAGGGCTGCAAGAGCAATGGCGGCCAATACTGGCGGTAAAGAATTTGAAAATAAATGGGGCCTAGACCGTTGTATGCATAAATCGATGACCTCTTTTGGCCCTGCAACAAAGCCGCCTCCCGCTCCACCCAAAGCCTTACCAAAGGTACCGGTTATAATATCCACTTGCCCAATCATATTGTAATATTCCGCAGTGCCACGGCCGGTATCGCCTATAACGCCTGTTGCATGGGAATCGTCCACCATAACGACGGCGTCGTATTTCCTTGCCAGCTCTATAATCCCAGGAAGAGGTGCGATATCCCCTTCCATAGAAAAAACCCCATCGGTGACGATAAGAGCCACACCGCCTTCGGCAGTAGCCTCTTTTAACTTTTCCTCGAGGGACTTCAAATCGGCATGACGGTACACCAAACGTTGTACGCCTTTTGAGACCAGCCGGCACCCGTCTATGATGCTAGCGTGATTCAATTCGTCAGATATCACCGCATCCCCCGGATTGAGTAGAGCCGGAATGACTGCAGTATTGGCATTCCAACAGGAGGTATATGTGAGTGCTGCCTCAGTATGGAGAAATTGTGCTACTTTATTTTCCAAAGTCCTATGTATATCATATGTTCCGCAGATAAACCTCACGCTGGCAGCCCCTGCCCCATACTTCTTAAGCGCTTCAATGCCCCTCTCAATGAGCAGAGGATGGTCTGCCAATCCTAGATAATTGTTGGAACACAGCATGACGACATCGCCGTATTTTTCAATGGTACTTCTACCGCTCGCTGATGATACTAGATACTGATACTCCTTGTAAGTCCCCTCTTCCTTCAACGAATCAAGCTGAGCCCTGATCCTCTCATAAAGCCGCCTGCTCATAAAAACACCTCCTTTTTATTTTGAAACCTTGAGCAAAACCTTTATTGCCCTATTCGCCTCCATTTCCAAAAAACCCTTCTCCACTTCTTCAAAATCCAATACATGGGTAATAATGGGATCTATCACTTTTCCGTTTTTCAAAAGAAAGCTTTCGCATTGATACCAGGTCTCAAACATCCTTCGGCCGGTAATTCCCCGTAGCGTAACGCCTTTGAATATTATCTGCTTGGCTAAATCGAGTTCCACTTCATGGGGTGGGATGCCAAGCAAGCTCACCTCGCCACCATTGCTCAAGAGCTCCAATCCCAATCTCAATGACTGGCTATTCCCACTCATCTCAAGTAGAACATCTGGCCCCAGCCCATCCGTATACTCCATTATCTTTTCCTTCACATCCACATCATAAAAATCCAGCACGTAGTCGGCCCCTACTTTGAGGGCAATTTCCCTCTTAAAAGGATTGGGTTCCACCACAATAACCTTTTTAGCACCATTTTCTTTAGCAATAGGCACAGCAAAAAGCCCTATAGAACCTGCACCGGTTATAAGAACGTTTTTCATGCTTACAGGCTGGGCCATGACAGTATGCATGGCATTTCCCAATGGATCGAACAGAGCGCCGTAAGAGTCAGGAATATCAGGATGTACTGGCCAGACATTAGGGGCAGGAACACATACAAACTCAGCAAAACAGCCATCCCTATCAACGCCCAATATCTTCACGTCTTTACAAATGTGTCCCTGACCATTCCTGCAATATCTACAATGCCCACAGGTTATATGCCCTTCAGCTGATACCCTCTGCCCTATCTGTAAATGTTTTACATTTTTCCCTATTGCACACACGGTACCAATAAATTCATGGCCTATGACAAGGGGAGGTTTGACTCTGCCCTCAGCCCAAGGATCCCATCTGTAAATATGCAAGTCAGTGCCACAGATACCTACCATCTTCACTTTAATAAGTACCTCATCGGGGCCCGGCTCTGGAATTATACCGGTAGTAACTTCTATTCCCCGCTCAGGAGCCAGCTTTTTAGCAACCCTCATGGTTGACATATCCAATCCTCCCCCACACCTTGTTTAATATATAAAACCTTGTGTTTATTATATTAAATAAACTATGCGCTGTCAATTAAAATAATTCCTAAATATTCACGGTTGACCTGCAGGTCAACCCATAGCTATAATACAATTGCAACCATAAATATGAGAGGCAATGCAGTTTAAACTACAAAAACTTTGAATGTTTTAAAGAGCTATTTATTTAAAAAATCCACCATAGCAGCAAAAATAAAATTTACCCTATAAGGCAGGGAGTCATATGGAGAAAACGCAATTTCCAGCGATTGGGAAAAACATCGCCAACTATAGAAAGCAAAAAGGGATGAGCATGGATGAGTTAGCCAAGAGGTCAGGAGTATCAAAATCCATGCTCTCTCAAATTGAACAGGAAAAGACCAATCCTACAGTAGTTACAGTATGGAAAATCGCCAATGCGCTCAATATACCCGTGGAATACCTGCTAAAGACGCGGTCCGTTTCGCAGATAGAAGTGCTGAGGAAAGATGATGCGCCCATCTTCTATTCAGAAGATCACTCATGCCTTATACGCGTAAATTCACCAGTGCACACAATAGATACCCTTGAACTCTATGATATGACTTTTAAACCCCGCGGTAAACTCTATTCAAAGCCCCATTTCCCCAACGCCGAAGAGTTTTTAACCGTTATCACCGGAAAATTTAAGGTCACCGCGGGTGAAGGTTCAGCGATATTAAACGAAGGAGACACGGGAAGATACAAAGCAGATCAAGAACACATCATAGAGAATTTAACGGACGAAGAAGCAAAAGCTTATCTAGTAGTGTGGTTTCCTTCACAATAGTGTTGGCATAATTGCTCGTACATTGCCTTTATAATTTACCCAAACACATATAAAAAACCGCTCTCCTGAAGAGCGGTTTTTGGCTTTTACCATTAAAATGTGTATCCATTAGCTTTGCTTAGCACAAAATGATCTCATCTCACCACTATCCTGTGATAGGTCTTCTTACCCTTTCTAACGAGCAGGCTGCCATCCTTAAGGTCCTGCTGGGTCAGTTGGCGCTCAATGCTGTCCACCCTTTCGCCGTTTATATACAGCCCACCCTGCGCAACTAAACGTCGACCTTCGCCCTTAGAGGGAATAAACCCTATCTTATACAATAAATCAATCACATTGGAATTTTGCCTGTATTCCTCCAAAGTTATCTCGGTTGTGGGCACGGCATTCATGTCCCCGGCACCGCCAAACAGGGCTTCGGCAGCTGCCTGCGCTTTCCTTGCTTCCTCCTCGCCGTGCACGTTTTTGGTAACCTCATATGCCAGCACCTTCTTGGCCTCGTTTATCTTCTCGCCGGGAAGGCTTGCCAGGCGGTTCACCTCTTCCATAGGCAAGAAGGTCAAAAGCGCAAGGCACTTCTTAACATCTGCATCGGCTATATTTCTCCAGTATTGATAGAAATCATATGGGCTGGTCTTGTTGGGATCAAGCCACACAGCTCCTGCCCTGGTCTTACCCATCTTCTGCCCATCGCTGGTAGTAAGCAGAGCAAATGTAAGGCCGTATGCCTCGGCTCCCTCCACCCTGCGGATGAGGTCAACTCCGGCCAAAATATTGGACCACTGGTCATCTCCACCCAATTGAAGGCGACAGCCATACCTCCTGTAAAGCTCAAGGAAGTCATAGCTCTGCATCAGCATGTAGTTAAATTCCAAGAACGACAGCCCACGCTCCAACCGAGTTTTAAAGCATTCGGCAGTCAACATACGATTTACCGAAAAATGGATGCCTATCTCCCTCAAAAACTTTACGTAGTTAAGGTTGAGTAGCCAATCGGCATTGTTGACCATAATGGCTTTGCCTTCCGAGAAGTCCAGAAACCTTGAAAGCTGTTTCTTAAAAGCCTCGGCATTCCTAGCAATGGTCTCTGGAGCCATCATCTCACGCATATCCGTCCGACCGCTAGGATCACCCACCATGGCAGTACCACCGCCAATGAGGGCAATGGGCCTATGGCCGGCCCGTTGCATGTGCGCCATAACCATGATTTGAATGAAATGGCCAACATGCAAGCTGTCAGCCGTTGGATCAAAGCCTATGTAAAAAGTGACAGGCTCTCGGCCTAAAAGTTCCCTCACCTCTTCCTCGTGAGTGACCTGCGCAATGTATCCTCTCTCTTTTAAAACATCAAAAACGTTTGCCACTTCGATTCCTCCAACATTTGATATTTTTACCCTCTGTATAAAAAACGAGTAGTCCTTAAAAGGTTGACTTTCCACAAAATTTTAACCTATATGTTCCATAAATTCAAGCCCTCAGGCCGATAATTTAATGAAGCGCCCTCATCAAGTTTCACAACGCAAATATTCTAATAGTTTACTTTTCCCAATCTCGGCTTTTTACGGCTATGGGCTGATTCCTTCCCTTCTACCTGTTTGTCGGCAAAAGCGCCTAGCTTCTCCATCCCTAGAGAGATGGCATACCCGCCCATGAAGAATATGACGCTCCATATCATCTGCCCCACGCTTGAAAAACCCGAGGGTATGATAAGAAGGGTAGAAGCCACCACTATGCCAAGAACTACGTAATTGGCTATATGCTGATACTCCCTAAGCATAACGTTGGCAAATCTGGACAGCACTATTGCCGACAATATGATGCCCACCAGTAAGGGCAAAATCACATCCAACCTCATATCGGCAATACCAGCGGCCATTGGCTGATACAACCCTAGAAATATGAGTATAGAGGATGAACTTAGACCCGGTATCACCAAGCTCAATCCCCATATGACGCCACACACAAAGTACCATGCAATGTTAGGAGCGATTTCGATGGCCTGCCCCGCTTTCAATGAGGATAAAAACGCATAAAATACGACCAGGCTGATTACAAAATATGACCAGGAAACCGCACCAGCTCCCCTTTTTTCCACTTCGCGAAAAAGCGAGGGAAACATGCCTGCAATGAGCCCAACGAATAGAGAGGCCGCCAGAGTTGAAGAAGCCTCAAAAAGCACCTCCACTACCCTTGCCAGCCCCAAAAAACCTATCCCCCACCCTATAATTATGGGTGTAAACAACCTGTAATATTTGATAATGGATTGTATGGGGTTGGAGAGCAAGGCTATCATGGGTTGGTATATGCCAAACACTACGCACAACACGCCTCCGCTGATGCCCGGCAAAATGGCGCTGCTCCCTATAAGGGCTCCTTGTATGATTCGCAATATCCATAATCTAGCCCGAAATTTCCAATGGGATTTTTTGTCCATATCTTACATCACTCGCTCGTAAGGAGTATATCGTTTTGCTATACTCTTATATATTAGCAAATATTGAAGGTTTAGACCAGCAGAGTATTATTTTTAAAACTAAATTAAACCAAAGCCCGTACTATATTTTATTCTGTTTAAATCCTCATCTTGTCTTGGCTTTCTAAACACAAATAGATGTTCATGCATTATCATATAAAAATTATACTTTTCCACTTGCTTTTCCCAGAAAGGTGTCGATTTGCAATTATGTTGAATTTTTATAATATCTTCCTTCAACACAAATCCGTTTTTAAGAAATAGGCTCATAACGTAATAAGCCAATGGCACATAATGCCCCCTTTGTCTTATATCGCCTATCAATACAGCACAATACTTATCCTCTTTTAGCACTCTATATAATTCAACAACTCCTTTTTCCAATTCAATACAAAATTTCTTTACATTGGATATATTCGATAGGTCTCCTTCCAACTTTCCATTTGAATATTTTATAATATTCAAATATGGTGGATGTGTTACTATCAGATCTATGCTCTCGTCCTCAATTTCTGCCAATTTTCTTACATCACCTACCTTTACAATCTGTTCGTATTTAAAATTTCCTTCAAAATCTAAATTCCTTTTTGTTAGCTCTACGCTTTCAGGATTAATATCATAACCTATGCCCCTTCTATTAAGTATTTTGGTTTCTATGAGAGTGGTACCGCTCCCAACCATTGGGTCGAGGACAATATCCCCTTCTTGCGAGTATCTCAATATAATATTTCTGGGAATTTGCGGCGCAAAATTCCCCCTATATTTTCCATTATGGGTTTGCCATTTTCCTCTTTCAGGAAATGACCATACAGTGGTTATCTCTTTCTTAAAATTTATATCCTGCATAATATTTCCTCCAACAACCCTAGGCGTACAAAATAAAGATTTAACAAATAATCTATCCTTTCAAAACCTTTACGAATTTGACTTTTTTGATCTTTCCATCCTTCTCCATCTGTAATCCAAATAAATTCAAAGCCATTATTTCTAAGTTCGTTTTGCCTTTCTATGTAAGAATCAACGATCTCCTGAGGTTTTGACCCCGCTCCAGAGTAAAAATTCACTTCTATATTTATAATTTTCTTATTTTGTTTGACCAATATAAAATCCGCTTTTCTGTTTCTAATAGAATTATCAACTTCTATCCCCAAAAAGCTACTCAAATATCCAAATTTTTTCTGGGACAACACTTTTTCAAATCCATTTGACTCTGTAGCTATACTTTCAACTACTGGTTTTAACAACATTTCCATTGCATCACCGCTTCTATTCTTTCGCGCATGGGTATCCATTCCCACTTCTACACCCGTGACATAATCCTGTATACTTTTTGTCCCTATTTCAATAAAAAATCTCTTCAAGCCAGTTTTATTAAAAAAATCCACAATATCATCAATTTCCTGTGGAGTAAGGGTCCTCTCTGTAAAGTTGTAGTTTACAATATTTGTATCTTTGCTCTTAAAATCCTGAATCACCTTAAAATTGCGTTCACGTATTGCCAACAATATAGGGATAACCGGTAAAACCTTTGGATAATTAAGCAAGATTTTTTTTAAGTCTTCCTCGAAATTTTTACTGCCAATTAACGAATTCAATATATTAAATTCTATCCTATATTCTTCAACGTGTCTAACCACTTTATCCCAGTTCACGAAAAAATCAAAACTTCTATTGGTATCTACCAGGGTATCATGAAATTTTTCAACAACGCTACATTCATCCTCTACATTCAAAAACTTAAAATACAATTCCTTCATCATAAACATCACCTATTCATAATTTCTAATTATTATCTCTTTAATATCCCCTCTTTTGTCAGCATTGCTGTTGATACAGCGTTTCGCTTTGACCCTCTCAATTACAAAACCCTCATAAAGACTATCAAAGAAGTCATCATCGGGGTCCTCATTCTTTGGATCCGAGTTGCTTAGCATGAGAAACGCTCCTAAATTATCCATTTCTCTAAAAAAGTTAGCCAATCTAATTTGGTCATAATCGTCAAAACCTTCTTCATTATAAGTTGTAAAGTTGGATGTACTATTTAGAGGGCGATATGGAGGATCTAGGTACACCAACGTATTTTGTTCTATATACTTTTTACTCTCCTCAAAATCCGCACATATGACCTCAACATCCATTAACGCTTTATTCACCTCAATTAAATTTACAGCATCGCATATTACAGGGTTTTTATACTTCCCAAATGGAACATTGAATTCACCTCTTTTGTTCAAACGATACAGACCATTAAAGCATGTTTTATTCAAAAAAATTAAATAAGCAGCTCTCTTTATCCAATCAAAATTATAGCTAGAATAGTCAAAATCCTCTTTCTGCTTGTTATACTCGTCCCGAATCCTGTAATAAAAATCTTTTCTAATCTCCTCTGATAATTTAATATAAATCTCCTGGAGTTTGCTCAATTCACTGATTAATTCGTTAACATTCCTTTGAATTACCTTATACCCTATTATCAATTCTTTATTTACATCCATTAAAAAAGCTTCTTTAACTTTAAATTTTCTTTTTAAAAAGAAAAAAAGCGCTCCTCCACCCACAAACGGCTCAACATACCTCTTTATTTCACCGCTCTGAAGTAATGATTGTGGCAGCCTTTTATATAGTTCATCCAATAGTTGGGTTTTCCCACCAGCCCATTTTAAAAATGGTTTTGCATTAATTACATCACTAGGGAATCTGCATATAGCCTTCACTGTTCTCAACATCTGCACCTCACCACAATTATTTCTTTGCTGAACCTTAACTATTACTAGTATAATCATCATCTCATCAAATGAAAAGATGTCCCGTCAGCCTTTTTACAAAAAACTATCAAAAAGCTGATTGCACCAATCCCTCATCTCACTTACCTTTTGGTGCCAAACCGCCGGTTTCCATTCGCGCAAGTCATTTGCCAT
>JAMNZI010000082.1 GCA_023622385.1 Bacillota bacterium
TGCTTATAAGACAGGGTTTATAGTCTTTTCAAATTCCAGAATTACAATAAAATGGAAAAACGTTGATTCCTTATCACGAAAAATTTATACTGGAAATTGGATGCGAAATTTCTGATGGAAAATATACTGCATATTTCCATTTTTTATGTTATAATAAAGGCAAGAGAGTAGACAGTTAAGAGGGGGGAACAAAATGAGGGGGAAGCTCTGGGTGCTACTCACATCACTGATACTCCTTGCCTATGTATATGGGGTTTTTATTGTAATTCCACTTGAAAATCCTCCTATTTGGGTAGGTTAAGAGGTAATAATATCAATAGCGGGTTAAAATTGAGCTACTTTTAATAATTTTAAATTAAATTGTTTCTAACTTTATTAATCTGACCTTGCTGATTTGCTCATTGTAAAAACTAATCTTTAGTCCATCATTATCTTTCAACTTTTATAACAGCAAAAGTTTTAAATATTGCACGATGAGAGAATAACCCTTGCGGCAATGATCAGAGGAAGGGAATCTAGGCTTTGAAGGCAAGTCTAGATTTTTAAACATAGAAGAATAGAAATCTAATTTTTAGCTGAGAAGTAAAGAGTTCGAAGATATTTTATAAAGTAATTGAAGCTGGTGGATGTAGGCTTTCCTCCTTATGAGTATTTATCACAATTGAACAAGCATAAGGGATTATAAACAAAAAGATAAAAATTTAAATTTGAAAGCAATAGTTAAAAAACACACCTCTTAAGTGACTTAAATTAAAACTTTCAAATTATATAAGTCCTTAAAAAATACAAAAATAGGAGGTGAGATAATGTCTGTGGTGATCCATGAAGGGATTTATCAGATTCACTGGTGTATTCATGGTGGGATTGTAGCGATGCCACTTTCACTGACTAACCGAGCGCAAGAAGAAGTTGCCTCAGAAATTGTTGAGAAAGGAATAATTGGTATACGGGAAGAGCAGATCTTAAAACAGTTGTTTGCGGACAAGTTAGCATTATCAGAATCATTGTCTTGGGAAAAGTAAATTCTAAAATGAGAAGAGTTAAACTAACTGAGTGAGAAAGGAGAGCATGGTATATGCAAATTGAAATGGTAACAAAAGAAGAGTTATTGACTATGCTAAATAACCTTGACGTTATTGTATTAAACGTTCTTCCTCGCGATTGGTATGAGCAGGCTCACATTAAGGGTTCGATATCAATCCCCTTGGAGGAGTTGCCAAACCATTTAAACTGTTTGTCTAAAGATAAACTTATTATTACGTATTGTGCAAGCTACGAATGTACATCTTGTATCGAGGCAGCGGAATTGTTGGCTAACTATGGATTTAATGTAAAAGTTTACAGAGGAGGTACTAAGGAATGGATAGAAGCGGGTCTTCCGTGGGAAAGCAGCACATAAATATTGATCATCCTCTCAATATTCTGCGTAATTCTCCCCATTATACCTCGGACCCACATTTCAGACGTAGAGCAGATATGCGAATAGCTCGGGAACAAAAGTTTGCTGGAGGTCGCCTCTTCAATCTTGATATAGAGATTACCACTATTTGTAATCTTGCTTGTCGAACGTGCTACAATGTATCGACTAAGCCACAAATTATGACAGTGGAGCAATTTAGTCGTATTTTAGCAGATGCTCGGCAACTTGTGGAGTGTTTAGAGATGGATGGACTTTGGCTGACAATTTCTGGGGGAGAACCATTGACAAATAACTGGATATGGGACATGCTTCAGTTGGCTCAAGGGCCGGATATTAAAGGTATCGCAATTATCACTAATGGTACACTTATTAACCAAGAAACAGCAAAGCTTATGGAATCTTTAGGTATCTCTGAGGTCATGATATCCCTAGATGGAGCTAGTGCACAAACCCACGATGCTATCAGAGGACAAGGTTCGTTCGCCAGGACCATGAGAGGCGTAGAGATACTATATAGTACAATCAGAGCTTGATATCTCTTACGAAGAGCATTTACGAATTATGAAGCTTGTTAGAGAACTCGATACCAGGTATTTTAGACAGGCTTTTGCAGTATATTATAATGTCCCGTATTACCCTCTTACTGACCCCATCTCTCCCTATTTGGATCTGAGCACAGCTTGTCCTTGGGGGCGTACTAACCTAACTATTACTGCCGATGGCTCAGTCCTTCCCTGTTTATACAGTCGAGATTTGTGTTTAGGAAATATTTTTGAGCAATCTCTAATCGTTCTTTATCACTCATCTGTGCTGGAAGGAGTTCGTAACGGATCGCTACTTGCTGAACCGTGCCGTTCTTGTTTATACCGCGAATTCTGCGGGGGGTGCCGTGCTAGAACGTACTATCTTACTGAAGACTGGTTTGCTGCGGATCCCTGGTGTCCCCTTGTCAGGGGTTTGACTGAGGAGCAAATTAGAGTTTTTCCATCCAATTTACCAAAGGAAAAGGTAGGAGGATATTGACATGACTGAACATTCAACTAATGGAAAAATACTCTATACCTACTACATTCGCCGTTATATTATTGCTGTATGCCTTATAGAGTTTTTTGCTTTTAAAATTCTTGATCCTTACTATATTCAATTTATGACTACAGAAAAGGGACTCGAGTTAACACCTACCCAATTTGGATTTTTTGTATCACTTGCCTCAGCGGTGACCTCTGCTATCGATTACCTGACTGGAGCTTTTGCAGACCGGCTGGGCCGTAGGCTCTCTTGGGGATTGGCAATGTTTTGCTATGGTGCAGGAATGTTATGGCTCAGCTCGATTTCTGCCTTTGGTCCTGCACTTGTTACAGCTGTATTAATGGGAATTTCCTATGCTTTTACGAGCGGTACACGGGAAGCATGGCTCTATGATAGTGTTGGACAAGAAGGGACAAGGAAAGCTTTTGGTAAGCTTTACCTTTACTCTATTCCATTTACTGCAATAGGAATGGTGGTAGCATATATTCTGGGAGGCCTTGGCAGCTTGCGTATTCCAATTGCTTTGACTGGTGTTATCATTATAGCCGATGGCTTGTTTATCATGACCTTTCCTGAGAACTATGGGAATTACCGCCGCCGAGGGTGGTTGGAAATACTCAAAACGGGATTTTATCAGTTTTTAGAAAGTCGTGTTCTATGGATTACAGCAGTTCAGAGTTTTTTCTTTACACTTCCCATTTGGATCACAACTGCCTGGTGGATTACTTACATGGTGGAACAGTTTGGGGTTGACCTGAAAGAGACGGCTTTTGCTTTTGGTGTTACTTCATTGGCTGCAGCAGTGACAGGTTTTTATATTTGCAAGATAAAAATCACCGATTACCGGAAACTAATTCTTTGGCCAACACTATTATCAGCACTTGCCTTTTTATTAATGCCGTTAGTTCATGTGCCTTGGGCTTTTGTGGCCTTAGTTATTGTTGCGATTGCTTCCAGTTATTTGAGGGGGAGTGGTATTACCCTTTTAGAAAATGAACAGATCAGCGTCGAACGGGCAACAGCACTATCTTTTTTGAATACTCTTCGTAGTGCTTTCTGGGCAGTAGCTCCTCTCTTATGGGGGACTCTTATCTCAGCTTTGGGGCTTAAAGTCACGTTCTTTTTTGCAGGAGTAGCTTCGCTGATTTCCTTGTTTTTGTTAAAACTTGCGTTAGTGCTAAGAGGTGAAGATTCATGAAACAGATTGTTGTACCCGATAGACCTTAGCACTTGTCTTGGGATCTTACTACAGCATGTCATCTCCATTGTAACTTTTGCTACAACACTGAAAGAAAATCACATCCAACCGAAACACGAGATCTAATTGAAACAATACTTGACAATGTAGTAGAATTGAAACCACTACATCTAGGCATTGGAGGAGGCGATCCATTGTTAAGTCCGTACATTAGCTGGATATTGCAGCAGTTAGCGGAACGAATGGGGGATGAAATGCCGATTATTACAATTGATACTATGATGGTAAACCAACGTGAAGATGTGGTACAACAGGTCTGGCGACTCAACAAGGACCTTGGAGATAATAGGATACAGTTCTATCTAAGCATCCACGGGAGCCCTGAAATTCATGACAAAATTGTCGGATACAAAGGGCACTTTAAGGAACAAATTGAAGGCATCAAATTGTTAAAGCGATATGGGATTAACTTCAGCTTGGGTATTGTACCGACAAAGGAAAACTTTAATCAGCTTGACACAGTACTTATATTGGCTTTGTACTTGGGGGCTGGATTACTCGTTTTCAGCTTCATTGGCAGTATAATTCATCATGCCGGTCACCATTGCGCCAAAGTCGTACATTTTAAAGCTGATCCCGAGTTCATTTTCCTTCTCTTTTAGCAGCTCATATAGGTATTGGTGCTCGGTATCGTATTCAAAAGTCTCATCGATATTTTCTTTAGATATAAGCACCCGGACGGTGACATGTTTTCTCCCTTCTTCACCTTTTGGGACGATGAAAGCCCTGTAACCCGCGTATATTCCAACGGCCACCAATAAGACCACAACGATAGCCAAAATCTTCTTATTCACACTGTTCATCGCAAATTCCTCCATTTCCTTTATGTTGCTCTAACGTCCTTTCCGATGTTACAGCCGTCTATAAAAATTATGGCTCAATGGCTTTCGGGTACAAAATTAAAGTCCCCTTTCTACCATCAGCCGAAAGGGGACTAGGTCGCTCCGCGACACAAATAAATGCACTTTATATGCCGCACGGACAACACCCCCCATCCGCGTGGAGTTTTACGGTGTTTTCAGCATGGGCAGGTCTTCCGGCTCAGCAGCAAACACGCGATTTCGCCTTCCCAGTTTCCCAGTGGCATATGAAATCGCCAAACCTGCTTCACGGCGGCGGGACCGCACAGGATTTTCACCTGTTTCCCTTTTAATGCAATGAATGCAACCCATGCCACGCATATTTAATTTTGGTGTGTTTCATTTTAACTTGCAATTAACGTTAACTTTCTACTCCTGTTAATCAAGGCCGACACAAAAATTCCATTGCTTAGGCTATACACAACCTCAAAATACATACATGCTGCACAAAAGCTCATTTATATAAAAAGGAGCCCATACACGGATCTGGTATGGACTCCTTTGTTGGCCTAGTTCCTTCTATGCAATTATTATAAATACTTCTTCCTTGGCACATAGTGGGTATGCAACAGCTCATGAGCTTTATGGCTATTGGGTTGGCCTAAATACTCCTCGTACAGCCTCTTAACCGATGGATTCTCATGGGATTTCCTCAGCGGCAGGTTTCTATCTTCCTGATAGATGGCAGAAGCCCTTACCTGTCTGGGATCCACATCCATCCTCACCTTGGCATTGACTATGGGCTGGCCACCCCCATTGACGCAACCACCAGGGCATGCCATTATCTCGATAAAGTGGTATTCCTTCTCGCCAGATTTTACCTTCTCAAGAAGGGCTCTAGCATTGGCCGTGCCATGGGCTACCGCCGCCCTTATGGTCATGCCTCCCAGGGAAATCTCGGCCTCTTTTACTCCTTCCAGCCCTCGTACCTCGTTTATCTCCACATTTTCCATTGGTTTACCTGTCACAATTTCATAAACCGTCCTAAGGGCCGCCTCCATCACGCCGCCGGTTGCACCGAATATAGCTCCCGCGCCGGTGGAATCGCCAAAGAAGGGATCAAACTCCTCATCAGGAAGATTGACAAAGTCTATGCCCGCCTGTTTGATCATCCTGGCAAGCTCGCGAGTGGTGAGCACAACGTCAACATCGGGATAACCTGTAGCGCTGAGCTCGGGACGCACAGCTTCAAACTTCTTGGCAGTACATGGCATTATGGAAACCACGAATATCTTGGACGGATCAATGCCGTTTTTCTCAGCGTAATAGGACTTAATCATTGCACCCACCATTTCGTGAGGCGATTTGCATGTTGACAGATTATCCAGAAACTCCGGGAAGTAATGTTCGCAGAATTTGACCCACCCGGGGCTGCAGGAAGTGATCAAAGGAAGCTTTCCGCCCTCTCTGATCCTGTTGAGCAGCTCGGTGCCCTCTTCCATTATGGTCAGGTCAGCACCAAAGTCGGTATCAAACACCTTATCAAATCCCAATCGCTTGAGGGCCGCCACCATCTTGCCCTTTACGATGGTGCCCATCTCCATCCCGAATTCTTCGCCCAAAGCAACGCGTACCGCCGGTGCGGTTTGTACCACCACATAGAGATCGGGATTGTTCAAAGCAGCCCATACTCTCTCGGTATCGTCCTTTTCCTTAAGAGCGCCCACAGGACAGGCCTCAATGCACTGCCCGCAATAAATGCAGGGCACATCGTTAAGGCTCATGCCAAACACCGGCGCAACGATTGTATTAAAACCTCTTTCGCTGGCCCCAATCACGCCGATCCCCTGAACGTTTCTGCATACCGCCACGCAGCGCCTGCACAGGATACACTTGTTGGGGTCACGCACTACTGAAGGCGAAAAATCGTCTATCGGATAATTAATGCGCTCTCCCTCAAACCTGATCTCGTTGACACCCAGTTTCTGCGCCAATTCCTGAAGCTCACAGTTTTGGTTGCGCACGCAGGTCAAACAGCTTCGATCATGGTTGGAGAGAATGAGTTCCAGGTTGACCTTCCTGGCCTCACGGACAGCAGGGGTATTGGTCCTCACTTCCATCCCATCGGCAACCGGATAGACGCAGGCGGCCTGCAGGGCCCTGGCACCCTTTACTTCCACAACGCACATCCTGCAAGCTCCGATTTCATTTATACCCTTTAAATAGCACAGGGTTGGTATATCTATATTGGCAAGTCGAGCAGCCTCCAGGATAGTGCTTCCCTTGGGAACCTCAACCTGGACACCGTCTATAGTGACTTTGACCATCTCCATGTCTCTCACTCCCTTTCCTCTCCTATATACGCTCACTGCTTTTTAACGGCATTGAACCGGCATTTCTCCATACATACGCCGCACTTGATGCACTTGTCGGGATCTATGGTATAGGGTTTCCTGAGCTCGCCCGATATAGCACCTACCGGACAGTTCCTGGCGCACAATCCGCAGCCCTTGCACAGCTCGGCAACAATGACGTACTGCAGCAGCGCCTGACAAACTCCGGCCGGACAGCGCTTCTCCTTTATATGGGCTTCGTACTCATCCCTGAAATAGCGCAAAGTGCTCAACACCGGGTTGGGCGCCGTTTGTCCCAGACCGCACAGAGCAGATGCCTTTATATTCTTGGCAAGAAGTTCCAGCTTCTCTATGTCGCCTTCCTGGCCCTTGCCGCTCACTATCCTATCCAGTATCTCGAGCATCCTCCTGGTACCTATGCGGCACGGAGGACACTTTCCGCAGGATTCGTCCACGGTAAAATCCAGGAAGAACCTTGCGATGTCGACCATGCAGGTATCCTCATCCATTACTATAAGGCCGCCGGACCCCATCATGGAACCAATCTGAGTAAGGGACTCGTAATCGATGGGCGTATCCAGGTGTTCGGCCGGTATGCAGCCGCCCGATGGTCCACCCGTTTGAGCGGCCTTAAATTTCTTACCGCCGGGGATACCGCCGCCAATTTCATATACGATTTCGCGCAAGGTGGTACCCATGGGTATCTCAACCAGACCGGTGTTGTTGATCTTGCCTCCCAGAGCAAACACCTTGGTTCCCTTGCTCTTTTCCGTTCCAATGGAGCTGAACCACTCCGGCCCTTTCAGGATAATCATGGGAATATTGGCATAGGTCTCAACGTTATTCAGAAGGGTGGGCTTTGAAAATACACCTTTTACTGCCGGGAACGGTGGCCTCGGCCTGGGTTCACCCCTTTTACCCTCGATGGAAGCCATGAGGGCGGTCTCCTCACCGCACACAAATGCGCCGGCACCGAGGCGCAACTCTATATCGAAGTTAAAGCCCGTTCCGAATATATTCTTGCCCAGCAGGCCGTATTCCCTGGCCTGGGCTATAGCTATGGTCAAGCGCTTAACGGCTATGGGGTACTCCGCGCGGACGTAAATATAGCCCTGATCGGCCCCCACGGCATATCCCGCAATGGTCATGGCTTCGATGACGCTATGCGGGTCTCCCTCCAGGATGCTTCGATCCATGAAAGCTCCCGGGTCGCCTTCGTCAGCGTTGCAGCATACATACTTCTTATCCCCCGGCGCTTTTCTTGTAAACTCCCATTTTAGCCCTGTAGGGAATCCTGCGCCCCCTCTGCCTCTTAACCCTGATGCCTTAATGGTCTCTATTACCTGTTCTGGCGTCATCTCTGTAAGCACCTTGCCCAGAGCCTTATAGCCATCCACCGCAATGTATTCTTCTATATTTTCGGGGTCGATGACGCCGCAGTTCCTGAGGGCTACCCTCATCTGCTTTTTATAGAAGCCCACTTCATCCAGCGACTTGATGGTCTCATCCTCTGCTACGCTGTCATGGTATAGAAGCCGCTTGACGATTCTTCCCTTGACCAGGTGCTCCTCAACGATTTCGGGCACATCCTCAACCTTGATGCGGCTGTAAAAAGCTCCCTCGGGATAAACGATTACGATAGGCCCTACCTCGCACAGGCCAAAACAACCCGTCCTTACCACCTTGACCTCGTTCTTTAGGTTGTGCTTTTCAATTTCCTGGTTAAATCTATCGATAATACCTGCGGATCCGGATGAAGTACAGCCGGTTCCTCCGCAGACCAGTACATGTGCGCGATAAAGTTCCATGTTATCTACCTCCTCACAAACACATCATTGCTGGTCAGCAGCGCCGATGGTGAACTCCGTTACCGGCCTACCGTTTACAATGTGCTCGGCTACAATCCGCCTTACCTTTTCGGGCGTGAGCTTAACATAAGTTACCTTCTCTTCACCGGGCCTGTAGACCTCAGCCATGGGTTCCAAGCGGCACACGCCTATACAGCCCGTTTGGGTAACTATTACATCCTGGAGATTTCTCTTCTTGACCTCTTCTAAAAAGGCCAGAAGAACCGGCCTTGCGCCCGCAGCAATGCCGCAGGTCCCCATACCAACCACTATTCTGGTGCCGTTTCTCTCTTTTCTCAAGTTAACGGACTCCAGAGCCCGCTGCCTTATCTCCTCTAACTCTTTTAAAGATTTCATACTCCTCCACCTCCGCTTATTTCATCAATGCCTTCCCCTATATACTCCCTGATCCACTCCACCACATCGGGATGGTCTATGGGCAATCCTTCGAGCTTTTGCCGCACTTCCCTGGTATCAAAGTGCAACCTACCTCCTGGAGCAACATGGGTGTATACAAACTCTATCGACGGATTGCAGGCTACCAATGCCGCTATGGTCTCATCTATCCTACCCAGGGGCGGGCGGTCAATATGATGGTATTTAAATTCCACCCTCACCTCTGTCCCCTTTCCGGGCCGGGAATGAATAAAAATTCCCCCATCGCAAGCCCGGGCAGCCGCTTCTGCAAAGGCCAGTCCCAGCCCCACCTTTCGGGTGGTCCGCGTCGTATAGAAAGGATCGGTAATTTTTTTAACCGTTTGAGGGTCCATTCCCCGTCCGTTATCCCCTATGCTCACGATGAGCTTGTCATTTTCTACGTCCTCGATTACCGACACCTCTATAAGGGTCGCCGCAGCGGCAATAGAGTTCTGGACCAGATCCAGTATATAAAGCGAGATATCTTCCATTCCCTATGCATCCTTGTACTGTGCGATTATCCCTTCCACATCTTCCGGCTTTAGCCTGCCGTATACATGGTCGTTTATCATCATAACCGGCGCCAGCCCGCAGGCCCCCAGGCATCGCGTGGCTTCCAGCGTAAACTTGCCATCATCGGTGGTATCACCCACCTTGATCTTGAGGACTTCCTGCAGCTTATCCAGCACCTTTTGCGAGCCCTTTACATAACAGGCGGTACCCATGCATACCCCGATCCTATATTTGCCCTTTGGCTTTAATGTAAACTGTGCATAAAATGTTGCCACGCCATATACATCGGTTATCGGGATGTTGAGTTCCTCGGCTATATAGTTTTGAACATCTAAAGACAGGCAGCCGAATATCTCCTGGGCTTTGTGCAGTATGGGCATAAGGGGGCCTTCCTTGCCCTTATATTCCTCGATTACCTTCTTAAACTCTTCCAGCTTTTCCTTGTTCTCTGTTAAAACAGATGCCGCCATGAATTATCTCCCTCCCATATTCCTTTTCAAGTTAAAATTCGCACCTTCAAATCGGTGTCTAATTTGTATACTTAAAGCTGCTGATATTTGTTCTACAGATAAGCTGCTGCTTCTATTTATAATTCGTTGCAATTTATTTTATATATTAAACAGCATCTACATTTAATTAAGGATGCCGTTTTAACAGTGTTATTATCTCATATAATCGCGTTATAATCAAGAGTATTTGCTATTATTTTAACGAAATTTGTTGCCATTTTCTTATTATAAATTCCTGTTAAATAACAGTATAATTTTTAAACCACTGTATAATACCAGTTAATGAGACATCATGTATGTCAATTAACATCTCTCTTTCCAGTATTTGACCAAGCTGATGGGCGTCTGAAGAATAGATATGTTTAAATCCTTGATAATACATTGTGTAATTCGTGTCAAACTTCGAAAATTCCAAAACGCTAAAACCCAAATTGGAAGGAATGAACCCAAGCTGAGAAATGATGCTGTAAGAAGGGCGATCGATATGAGCTGGCACCACAACTCCACCCCTTTGAACGGCCAGCTGCACCACCTGCTCAATAGACAGGTCAACGGAAGAGAGCAGCAATTCCTTTCTCTCCCCTATGATTTGATCTTCTTGGTCCATTATATACTGATTGCCGAAGATGTGTGGAACATTCGGCACCTGAGACATGAAATGGCGGATATACCCATCAAAATCCAACAAATCTTTCGTATCTTCAAAATAGCACAGCAAATGGACATCTTCTTTTGTCTGTACTTCCATGCCAGGCAGTACCAAAATACGGCCGTCAGCAACTTTCATAACAGCCTTTACGTTGTCACAGCTATTGTGGTCAGTTATGGCTATAGCATCAAGCCCCTTTAAAATAGCCATATTTACTATATTATTTGGCGTCATATCATCATCTGCACAGGGAGATAGCGCTGAATGTATATGAAGGTCAACTGCTATTTTCATATGGCTTTTCTCCTTAAGAGTATTGAAAAGCAGCTATACGCACCAGGGGCACCTCTAACCTTTCGTCCAAAAATCAATCCACCGCCTCAAAAACGGATGCAATGCCCATTTGGTACAGCTTCCCCGCCAACTCAAAAGCCGTTAAATCAGAGGAAAGCACTATTATCCCTTCCTCTTCAGCCTTGTCCAAAACTTTACGTTCCACCTCTATGCTTTCCGGAATTATGATACAGGCCATCTCAACCAATGAAGCCACAGCCACTATGTTCATGTGCGTCTGCACGGTAATCCAAGCCATTCCCTTTTTCCCTTTAGCCATGACTCTGCTCAACAGGTCGCAGCAATAGCCGCTTGTCACCTCTCGATCCAAAAATTTCTCCCCGGCAAGCACCTTAAGGGATAAAACCTCGACCATCTGCGATACTTTCACGGTAGTTCACTCCTGCCTTTCTGCTTCTTTTCTTCCTCCAGGGATCTTTTCAGAAAGCTCTATCATCTCTTGAGCCAGCTGTTTTACCTTTTCCCTCAATTTAAAGATGCAATCCATCTCGGAAGCGTAACCCCTCACTATATCCTCGGCCAGCGTTCTGCAGCTGGGAGAACCGCAGGAGCCGCAGTCAAGTCCGGGCAGGGTTTCGTATATCCTCTGTATGGTCTCCATCTTTTTCATGGCCTCCACTATATCATCATCCAGCTTCATAACAGGCTTTGCGAGTATCCTCTCGCTAAACCCCCACTGTATCTTTTGCGCAGCGCTCCGCAGCTCACCGTCCAGTACCGGTCTACCCCTTGCCTTTTCAGACAGCTTCCTTATACGGTTTTTGGCTACAAATCCGTTTTCAACTGTAAGCGGGCCACCTACACACCCTCCCGGGCAGGCCAACCCTTCGAAATATTCGAGATCAGTTAGCTTTTCATCTTCTATCTCTTCCAGCGCTCGTATGACATTCTGTATGCCGTCAACCGCCAGGTAACTATCAATCCCCAGCGAGAGGCACGCTCCTCCGGAGTTAGCCCAACCCACTCCAAAAGGCGATGCCATTTGTACAATCTCTTCATCTTTCAGCTTGTTAAGTTGATTATAGAGTGGACCATATATTTCCTGGATGGAAATAGCGCCATCCACCGAAGACTTTTTCCTGCCTACCGGATTGCGAATGCTGGTCATTTTGGCCGCGCAAGGCGTGATGAAAAATACTCCCACTTCTTCGGGCTTTACACCGCGTTTCTCACAAAATTCCATCCTTGCAAGCTGCGCAGCAATCTCCATAGGCGAATCAACGTCTACTATATTGTCTATCAACTCCGGGAAACGCACCTGAATAAGCCTAACGATGGCCGGACATGCCGAAGATATGAGGGGCCTTTTTCGTTCTGGAGCCTTAAGCGCCTCTTTGACAAAAGCAGTCACATAATCTGCTCCTCTGGCAACTTCGTATACGTAATCGAAGCCGAGTTTTTTGAAGGCCACTAAAATAATGTTCATATCTGACATGTCCTTGAACTGCCCATACAGAGTTGGAGCAGGTAACGCTATGCGATACGGAAACCTCTCTATAGAAGATAAAGGATCTGTAACGGCTACCTTTGCATGATAGGGACATACCCTTATGCACTCTCCGCAGTCTATACACCTCTCCGCAATTATCCTGGCCTTGCCGTCCCTCACCCTTATGGCCTCGGTAGGGCACCTTTTTATACAGTTAGTACATCCCCTGCACTTATCCTTTCTCAGGGTAACCGAATGATAGTATTCCTTCAATTCTATCACCTTG
>JAMNZI010000246.1 GCA_023622385.1 Bacillota bacterium
CTTCTTCTGGTGTCCATTGTCCAAGCATTCCGCCTGGTCCATAAGGGTTTTCTTTAGGAGTATAACCGCTTGGCGAGAGCATCTCTTCAGCTGGTTTATAATAAGGTTTCATTGGATCTATGGATTGATAACGGAACCATGCTGGAGACCGTTGTTGTTTATCATGAAAATGGGAATACAAATACTGCATACCCAATGGTGTTAATTGTCCCAACTCAGTTGTATACTGACCCGGAGGTAATTCTGATAAATGAAAAGGTATCCAAACACCCCATGTCATATTTTGGCAAATTTGTCTCTTTTCTAAGTCTGGAGTCGGCAAATTTCCACCTGGCCAACCATATGTAAACCAATAGATTTGCTCTTTAGGTTGTATTAAGCATCCCGTTCCTGGCCCAGAAACAGGATCATTCTGCAAAGGCATGTAGACGTAGCTCCAAAAATCAAACATATCCTCGGGATGAATAACTGGAATGTTTTTTCTTTCTTCAAACCATTCAGTCCCTCTTTTATATCTTAGCTCAGATTCAGGAGATTTCTCCTCCCCGAACCCTTTAATTTTCCCAGATAGAGAATGATTAGTAGCGACAATATAACCATTTCGAATCAACTCATACACGTTAGTTTTTTCATATGATATTTCTACAAGTGCAAGATTACCTAACGCATCACCCATAAGTGCATTTCTCGTGGGGAAATCCCTGCTACGAGGAGTTCTCTCTAAAATCTGTATAGCTTCTTTAACAGTTTTTGCATTCTCTAATAAAAGTGGCCCAACTTTGAACCTATCAATCCCATTAGGGTCAGGCTTATCATGAGATTCAACAAAAGCTCCCACCCATCCGAACCCAGCTTCATTCATGCCAGTCCACAGGCCCCAAACTTCCGCCTTTGTGCCTATATACTTGTAGCCACATTCAGGTTGTATCACCCATAAAGTATGTCTTGTTGGCCACCATGGATTATCCATTGTTTGTCCAAAAAAAACATCGCCTCCCGCTTTTTCTCCAGTAACACCTGCTACTGTACATGCATGCGCATAAAATACGCCAAATACCACAACCATCGACAAAACTAGCGTAAAGAAAATAAACAAAGACATTAAACGATTTTTCATTAATTCCCACCCCTTTCTCAAAATAAGATTTCAAAAACTCCTTGATCTTTTTAAAATCTTTTTAACTACGTGTACTCTTATTATTTTTTAGTATCAAAGCATAGGCCCAAGAACCTTTAATTTGCCTTTCGCCTCCGAATACTTTGAACCACGTATACTGTGCTTCACGCATTTGGGTTAAAAAGTCTTTACTCAGTTCACGTGCAAGGCAGTCTTCGAGTATCACCTTTTTGCTGACATGCGTAACACATCATTCTCCTTTTCATATTAGCCGTGAAACATCGTCGAGTCCCCACAACTTCTCGGCGAGTGATACGAGGTTGTTAATATGCTCTTCCTAAAATATCTATGCTTGGATAGCTTAATTTGATCTTTAATTTAATGCCTATAATTGCTTTATTTTACTGCATTTCGACCCTGGTGGGGTGAGTTGTAAAACAGGCTCTATAAAAACATCATTCCATCGATTCTAGTATTGTTTTGATAGCTGCTCTAACGCCGTTAATTGATACATTAAGTGACATGCTCGGTACTGGAGTCTCTTTGTGGCCTGTAAGTAAATCTAGAGCCACATACTGCGGTTGAGTTGGTATGTGTATAAACACAAATTTAGTATTGAGTTTATTGGATTTTATATATCGTGGTACCGAGTAAGCTTCCCAGTTGCACAAATATTCTCCTGCGGTACTAAACCACATTGAATTAGGATAACCTTCTTTTTGATATTTCGATCCCGCTTCTGATGGTATTCCAGCTTCTAAAAGAGATTTAACCACATTCTCAATTGGAATTGGAAGAATAGCTTCTTCCCAAGCAGGTCCTTGAGGATCAATAGGTTCATAGATTACTTTACCATTAGCGTCTCTGCCCCTCATAACAGGTTTTGGGAAACTAGAATCTGCACCATATGATACATTACAACCATATTTCTCTATCCGGACAGCAGGAATACCTTCATACGTTCCAATCCCAACTACTAAAACTGGGTCTAAACGCTGTATCGCATCTATAACGGGAGGTATAGCACCATTCCACGTAACTGGAATTATTACTGTCTGTATCAATGCCCCTGCTATTTTTTCTCCAGCTAATGCATTAGCCACGAGCTCAGCATTATTAATCTGACCTGGAGGAATTTCATTATACCAACCATATCCAGTAACTAATACTGTCTTTTCTTTAGCTAATGCTGTGCTATATACTGATCCGATTAACACTAGAAGTGCACAAGCAAATAAAACTATACTCCCAACCTTCTTTTTTTTAAACATCCTAAATTCACTCCTTCTGGGATTTAACGTTTGTAACTTCCTCACTTTTCTTGCTGCAACAATGCAATATGACCCTTTTTCACAACTCACCCCACCAGGGTCGAAATGCAGTAAAATAAAGCAATTATAGGCATTAAATTAAAGATCAAATTAAGCTATCCAAGCAAAGATAATAGAGGTGAAATAAATTGGCATATAACTTCAAGCCCTACAACGTAAATCAATTATACCTTCTACCGCCCGAC
>JAMNZI010000159.1 GCA_023622385.1 Bacillota bacterium
GTCACGTATAGAGGTTACCGGGTCAAATGTGGAAATAAAGCGTTTCAGCGGGTATACATACCGCGACTATTCCACCATAAAGGCTCAAGTTAAGGTTTACGAGAGGGAAGATGACCTCCAGCCTTCTGCCACCTTCACCGGCATATTTCAGCTCAAAAATTAAACAACAGGGGAATGACTGCATGCGCAATCATAAACATTTGTCCTGCAGGGGAGAAATGGATTTTATGAGCAAAAAGAGAGAAAGGGGATATACCCTCCTTGAAGTCATGATCGTGGTGGCTTTGCTGGCGGTAGTGGTAGGGGTGGGTTATTCCATATACGTTATGGGGATAAGGGCATATACAATGGCTGTGAGGAGGATGGAGGTACAGCAAAATGTGCGGTCAGCCGCTTCTTTCATACAGAGGCGTCTGTTTACGGCTGCCGCAAGCGATGTTGAGGAAAGGTATGTAAATGGACTGAAGACGCTGAAAATAGGCAATGAAGGCTTCAACCTGAAAGACGGTACCTTGCGTGTCAACTTGAACTTTTCCAACGCTGGTTCACCTTATAACCCCCTGGCGGAGGGCATATCGCATTTTGATTTCGCTATAGACGGAAAGCGGATAACGGTGGAGTTGGCAGGAGGGGAAGAAGGAAAGGATGATTACTTCAGAGTGGAGTTTGAGGTGTTTTTGAGGCATTAGGGATGTCCGGAGTTGATGCATTTGTCCTTTGTTTTGAGTTTTGGTTTCAGCTGTCAAATGGCTACGCTGTACTTTACGGTTACCATGTGTGCCATATAGGGAAGGGGGTATAGGGGTGGACTTAAGATTTAAAAATTATAGTTCTATTGTTGCCAGCAGCAGGGGTTCTGTTTTTTTGCTGTCGGTGCTGGTATTGATGACCGTGTTTACGCTAGCGACGGCGCTTTTGGCGGTAGCCACTTCAAATTATGTAATGGACCAGGCGGAGCACGATTATCAAGCGGCTTTCTATGCTGCTGAGGCCGGGATTCATCATCAGATGGAGGTCATGAAGGCTGAAATAGACAGGCTTTACCTGGAAGGAAGCTATACCAATGCATCGGCTTTTTTCAATACCTTCTGGGAGCGAATAAAGGATAAAAAGGCGTTAAGCCTTGATATCGACATGATAAACGATAAGCCTGTTAAGGCCCAAGTGACTACAAGCAAGGGTACCTTGGGAAATGATTTCTGTGAGTATAAAATTCAGTCGATAGGCATTGTGGGAAGGATAAGGCGGACGATAGAGAGCACCGTGAGGGTGAAATATGCGCCCAAGGCGGGGGCTTCTCCGACGTTGTCGACCCTTTTTAGTTATGCCATATTTGTCAACGGGAAGATTAATCAGACCTCAAATGCATCTTATATAGAAGGCAACATAGGAACAAACGGTACCGACAGCGATGTAAGCCTTAAAAACCATAGTGGCAATGTTCAGACTAATTGCAGTTTAGCTTTACCGAAGATTGTATTTCCTTCTATTGAAGAGGCTGGTGAGCCGCTGGTTGTAAATCGAGACATGACCATTGCTGTTCCTGGCAGTATGAAATATTCAAGTATAACAGTAGATAAGAATAAAACATTGACCATTCAACTTAATGGTGGTGATACAGTCATTTATACCGATACGCTTGAAATGAATAATAAGTCGAACATAAACCTGCAGGGAGAGGGGAGATTGATTTTATATATAAGGGACGCATTTGTAATGGATGGCAGCATTAACCAAGGTGGCGATCCTAGCAAGGTAATCGTATTCTATGATGGAGAGGCTGTTGGTGGAGCTACAAGTAAGTTTAATTTTTACGGGGGTTTATACGCTCCGCAATTAAATTTGCATTTGTCCGCACAGGTGGATATAAAAGGGAGCATTGTGGTTAAGGAAATCAAAATTGCGGGGAATGGCAGTATTGTTTTTAGCCATGTTTACGATGAATCGAATCCCATTGGTGTAGGCGGCGTTGGTACTGACTCAGTGGGGGCCGAATTTGACATCGTTTCGTATCACGAATTATAAAATTCGCTCTAAAAAGGAGAATATATCATGATGAAAAAAACCGCTAACGCGCTTATAGGTATAGACATCGGTTCAGGGTTTATAAAAATGTTGCAACTATCATATGAGGGTGGAATGATGGTATCCAAATGGGGTTTGATCGAGACCCCTAAAATAGGTCAAGAGATGGCCACGGTGGATGAGGCTGAAGTGGCTAAAACCATAAGAGAGTGCTTCAGGCACAACGGCTTCAACGCTAAAAGGACAAGCCTATGCCTTTCCGATCCATCCATCATTTTCAGGGATATACGGCTTCCCGAGATGAGGGACGAAGAAATAAAGGAAAATGTAAAGTTCGAGATGTCGGAGTATTTTTCGATAGATCCTGACAAATACTCCATAACATACAGGATATTAGGGGAAGAGGAGAACGAGGGCAGGGTGGTGCTGCGCGTTATGGGGGTGGCTGCCCCGCTTGACCTTATAGCAAAGCATTTGCAGATCATCAGGAAAGCCGGATTAAGGCCAGAATACGTGGACGTTAGCGTAAATGCCTATTTAAAGGCTGCAAAGCTTTTAGACGATGTAGAGGATATATCAAATAGCCGCGGAGTA
>JAMNZI010000235.1 GCA_023622385.1 Bacillota bacterium
AAGAGGCTTTTTCGGATTAGAACCCCCAATTGTTCTTTCTTATGAAAGGATAAGTAAGATAAGCATAAAAAGCCTTATTACAGGCAATGCGTATTTTGGCAATTATGAAAAAGATTCCAACAAGGATATAATTGAGAGGTTTGTTAACCTTTATAATCAGTCGCTATCTATATATGATAAATATTTAAATGGCAATATAACTTATCTCACAGAACGTGAAAAGGATGTTTTATCCGGGAAGCGTTTTGATGCTGATTACAAAATTGAGGTTTTATTTGAAAACGGGGAAAAGCTTGAGCTTATGGCAGGAAATGAAAAAGGAATTTTTCGCGTCATATTTCGAGGAGAAGAATATATCATCCAAAATCATGAGCTTTATATGTATTTAAAGGCTTTGTCAAATACTGAAACCAAAAAGCCAAATGGAAAGTATATAAGAGTAGTTACAACTTGTGGAGAAGTGCTGATATACGATAATGCACTAGCAGAGGAATTTTATAAAGCAATAAAAAATGAGGAGAATTATCTTGAAGGTGGATTTAATTGTCCTTTTGGTGTTTTTATCCAAATCAAAGAAAATGGGGAGGTAGTGAACGAATTCAGGATAACCGGTCCAAGCTATTTAAATGAGGATAAGTATATGGCACTCACAACGGATGGTATTAATGTGAACATCCCTGCTTTCATAGGCACAAAGCTTGAAAGCGAGCTAAGAAAAAATAATTATTCATTAAGTTATAGTAACTAAGGGTATTAAGCAAAAGTGTTTTGTTAAGCGTATTCAATGGGGAGTGATGACGATGTTTGAAGATCGAGAGTATTTTTACATTGGAGACAGGAATAAAAGCACCAACGGTAATAAGAACATCGACGGCATATGGAAGTCTGTTCTTAAGTATGGTGTGCTCACGGCTTCTCATTTTGAAGCTCGCTTTCCCGACGACCCTGCCCTAAGTGAGGGGAAAGATGAATTCCTCCAACTGCCGAAGATTTCAGTAGAACCGTGGAGCGGGATGAAAAGAGCCGTTACTGTAAAAGGCGAGATGACCTCCGAAACAAGAACATTGTTTTTGCGAATCATAGATAGCGAGGACATACGACTTTGGAATTTTGTACTCTTTAGGGATGGGAAAAAGCTTCTGTCAGTTTCGGATTGCAATGATCGAATTGTGACTGAGCATTTTGCCAAGGAGTTCATGGAGAAACTCTTTCATAGATGGTTTGAAGCCATACCGGAGCCGGAAATCAAACCCCAAGAGGGGGAAACAGGTGAATTCTTGGAGATACTCCGCGAGATGACTCAAGAAATTGTATCAATGCTAGAAAGAGATCAGTCTATACATGGATGACATCGGGATGACTGCTATGTTGTTGTTTTTGGAATGGTGACTCACCAACCCGACGCTTGACGAGTGTTTTGGATTCAAATCAATTGTTCAATCTCTTCACGCAGCTTCCGCAGTGCCACTCGGGTGTAGAACTGTGGAATGGCCACGTTAACATGGACGAGGAGGCCCTTGAGACCAGTAGGTTCACGCCCGCCTTGGCCTGCCGAAGGTTTTCCCGATGTAGAGAGGAGTTCTTCCCTTATGTAATTGAAGAGAGAATTGAATTGTTGTTGCCTAGACACCCGGCGATAGGGGCCGTTTGCCCGCTTTTTTCTCGACATCAGGACATCCCGGACAATCCGCTTACGAATCCAAGGGAGGAAATATGTTTTTGAAGATTTACCGTGGCTGATATCCAAAGAAGAAGTAATGAAACAGAAGCAATTGAATGACAATCATTCGGTAAGAGATGACTTGCTGAAGATAGAGGGAACTTTTCCTTTTAACAGTTCCTAGCTGGAGCAAACGGTGTTATTTGTATTTGACGACGACAAATTTGTATCCGGTGAATATCTATTTTCAACTGCTAACCAGGATCAATTTACCAAATTTTGTAAGGAACTTAAAACCCGTTTGGAAAAATCGCTTCCGGAACCGTTTGGAAATGATTTAAGCGTACTTGATGACGCAAAGAATGTAGATGCTCAGGGGAAGAGTGTGATGTGGAAGGGCGAAGATGGTAGTTATTTAAGAATAAACTTATTTACAACCGCACAGGAGGGTGATAAAACGCAGTATACGGTACAGATCAAAAGTGAGGCTCCTGCTCCTGAACGGAAAGGATTGCAGTAATCAGGTGGGAATAAATTTCCGTGCAAGCCCATGCTTATTAGTAGTCAAATATATACCGCAGCAAATGGTTCTCGTTGGGAATGGAAACGCAGCATAATCGATATTGCAAGTTTCAGTTGCAGTCGGAAATAAAACATGAACTGGGATCGGATGCTGATGATGAATAAGGAAAATCAGTACAATTGTCTCATTTTACATGGTGTTAAAGGCGGCTTATAAGCCGCTTTTTTATGTGTGCCCGGCATGGGCGATAACTTTATGCCCAAACAGATGTAGATGCCATTTCAGGCTTGCAAAAAATAGAGATATAAATTATACTGTTTTTATAGCAAATTAAATTTAAGCTGCATAACCGGCTGATATTGCCCCAAAGCATCATCCATTTTCTGGTGTGGCGTTTATAATATA
>JAMNZI010000018.1 GCA_023622385.1 Bacillota bacterium
GGAGTATATAAGCCCGGCGCCAAAGGAGTCGCCTCCTCCTACGCGGTCCACAATGTGAAGCTTATACTTCCTGGAGAAGTAATATTCCTTGCCATCATACAGCATGCCCGACCAGTTGTTGTCGGAAGCCGACAAGCTCTCCCTCAGGGTGATAGCTACCATCTTGAGATTGAAGCGGCTGTGCAGTTCGCGGGCCACGTACTTGTATCCTTCCAGGTTGAGCTCACCCGAAATCACGTCGCTGTCGGGCGCTTTTATGCCAAACACCTTCTCAGCATCCTCTTCGTTGGCAATCACTACGTCAACGTACTTCATGAGGTTACCCATTACCCTGCCTGCCTTTTCGGTGGACCACAGCTTTTTACGGTAATTTAAGTCGCAGCTTACCGTAAGCCCCTTCTCCTTTGCAACTTTGCAGCCCTCTTCAAGCAGCTCAGCCACATTGTCCCCCAATGCCGGCGTAATGCCCGTGAAATGGAACCACTCGGCACCTTCAAAGGCAGCCTTCCAATCGATATCGCCTACCTTTGCCTCCGATATGGCCGAGTGTGCACGGTCATACACCACCTTAGATGGCCTTACTGACGCGCCCTTTTCCATAAAATAAATGCCGATTCTGCTGCCGCCCCTGGCTATGTAGCGGGTATCAACGCCGTAACGGCGCAGCTCATTGATGGCCGCATCGCCTATGGGATTTTTAGGTAGCTTTGTGACAAAAGCAGCATCTATGCCAAAATTGGCCAGGGATACCGCCACGTTTGCCTCGCCGCCACCGTACACCACATCAAAGCTGTTTGCCTGGGTAAATCTCAAATACCCTGGAGGCGACAGCCTCAACATTATCTCGCCAAAAGTCACCACTCTCTTGGACATTATATAAACCTCCCCACTTTATATTATTGAGCATAATGTCATGCACTTCAGTTCTCATTAGGTTAAGTTTCAATTAAGTCGACAAGTCTGAACTCTCCAATCAAAAGTATTAAGGACCCCTGCGACAAAGCATCATTATCCGCTGGTAAGCCCCTTACAGCAAAGGACCATCTGCTAGCAACGCTCTTTACAAAGTATTGTCCGCCGGCTCGGGGAAGCTCCGTATAAACTCAAGGCACAAGCACCCAAGGCGCCCAAAGATCACTTAACTCCCCTGGCCGCCCGAATCCTGGCGATAAACTCCTGTGCGGTCCTGGTTATGGCCTCATAATCCCCCGTCTTTGCTCCTTTGGTCAATGCGCTGCCCACGCCCACCGCCACGGCTCCGGCTTTGATCCATTCTTCGACGTTATCCAGGCTAACGCCTCCCGTGGGCATCAATTTGGCATAGGGTATGGGCCCAAGTATGGCCTTGATGATTTTCGGTCCGAACAGCTCTCCGGGGAAGACCTTGATGATGTCAGCCCCTGCTTCCATGGCTTCCACAACTTCCTTGATGGTCATAGCGCCCGGCATGCAGGGCACCCTGTACCTGTTGCACAGCTTAACCGTATCGAGGTTCAAATAGGGGCTTACCACATATTGCGCACCTGCCAATATGGCCGTCCTGGCCGTCTCGGCATCCATAACGGTGCCAGCTCCAAGCAAAATCTCGCCGTTGCTATAAACCTTTGCCAGCTCCTTGATGACCTCTGCGGCTCCGGGAACGGTAAATGTGATTTCAATGGCAGCCACTCCGCCTTTCATGCAGGCATCGGCAATCTTCAAGGCCTGCTCACCCGACTCGGCCCTTACCACCGCCACCAAGCCGCTTTCAACTATCCTTGACAACACCTGTTCCTTATCCATGAATTACCATCCCCTTTCCTTGTTTATAAATATAAATTATATACATTTTTACCTCGATCTAGCCCCAATTCAAAAGTATCCCACATCACCTTGTGGGGCTATACCCCATCCTCTTGGAGATTTCCCTGGCTGTTTCAACCACGTATTTGGCGATTTCTTCATCCCTCTCGGGTGAAATAATAGTTTTCAACCCGGATGTGCTGACGGCGGCGATAATTTCGCCCCTGTAGTCATAGATGGGCCCAGCAATACACCTTATGCCCTCCTCATGCTCCTCATTATCCACCGCCCAGCCCCTTTGCCTGACGACATCAACCTCAGATATCAGCTTTCCAATGTCAGTAATGGTATTGGCCGTACGGGGGGTAAGCGGCATCCCCTGAAAAAGCGCCCTTATTTCGCTGTCCTCCTTATCCATCAAAAGCACCTTGCCCACAGCCGTACAATAAAGCGGCACCCTTTTGCCAATGGCTGAATACATGCGAATGGTGTTAAAGCTCTCTATCTTATCGATATATACCGCTTCATGGTGGTCCAGTATAGCCAAATGAACCGGTTGAGCAGTCAAAGCTGCCAGCTTCCTCAAATAAGGCTGGGCTTCCGTCTTTAGCTCAAGGCTGTTTAAATAAAGGCTGCAAAGCTCCACCAGCTTCAAGCCGAGACGATAAGCGCCTGTTGCCTCATCCTTTTCGATGTATCCCCTTGAGGCCATGGATGTCAGCAATCGATAGACGGTGCTCTTATGAAGTCCAATGCGGCGCGCAATCTCGGTAACGCCCAAGCCTCCCTTTTCTGTAGCCAGAATTTCCAGTATGTCAAATGCCCTATCTATGGACTGTACGGTGTCCCTCATACTGCCCCCTTGTTTCGCATTATGAAACTGCGTTTCTAAATAATATTATACTATAGCTCCTGCTTCCATTCAACATAAAATAGCCGTTGGCTGCAAAACGGCAAATAAAACAAAGAACCGGCCTGTAAGCCTACAAGCCGGCCCTTTAAACCTTTACAGCTTCTTGTTTATGAAATCCCAGAAGTTCTGGCCGAACAGCTTGTTCACATCCCTGCGTATCTCGCCTTCCTCAAGCCGCCAGCCCGTCTCCATCAGATCTTTATACTTGTCAAACAGCACATCCGCTATGACTTTCTTGGAATGAGCCCATTTATAGATGAGCTGATCCAGCACGCGAGCATCGGAATGCTGAGGTATGACGCTGACGCCCAAAAGCTCAAACCGCATGCGGGTCATCTCCTCAACCAGGCTGGGATTGTTGAGGAACCACCAGCACCCGAATACCATGAGATTTCTGAACTTACGCGCCGTCACGGTCAATTCATGCTGGTTCTCCCTGGACAGCATGGTGACCATGAACTTGTTATACGGATAGTTGGCGCACAGGTATTCAACGGCTTCAACGCTGCTTCTGCCCACCGAATCGCCTGCCAGCCTCAATCCCGGATTGACAAGCCTCTTCACGCCTATCATTATGGCAAAGGGTATGTTGTGTTCTCTACATACCGGCAGCACGCATTCCTCAATGAGCCTTGCCATGGTGGAACTCTCGGGGAGGACAAATGTGGGCGGCAGCGATACGGTCATGTACACGGGTTGCATGCGGTTTACCCAATCGTCTAAGAAGCGCCTTACCTCTTTGAGCGTGGTCTGGCTCAATTCCTCTTCCACATCATAGCCCCATTCCTTAAGCTTCATCCAGGTTTGCTCCCATGCATTGAGTAGGGGGTCGATTCGCAAGGCTGCTTTAAACCGCGGATCGGGTTTGTAAGATTCAAGCCACACCTTCCGCTCGCTGTCATTAAAAGGATCGTTGGTCATCACCACTTCTTTAACCCTGGACAGCTTAAACACATGGTCCACGTATTCTTCCACGGCCTTTCCTGCAAAGTACCGGCGGTATGCCTCCAGGTCACGCCCGGCAACATCAAGGCCCAACTCGTTGAGCACCGTCAGCACCCCGCGGCAAGCCTCGCTGTATGGGCTGTTTTCCAGAAACAGCGTCTTCCATATGAGGTCGGCCTGCTCTTTCTTAGACATGCTCCAAAATTCGTCATAGGGCATGTCTATCCATCGGAAAGCTTCTGCCACAAGGTAGTGATAGGTGAGCAGCTCATCTACGCCCCATAGCAGCATATCGCCAAAACAGGGCGTATATAGATGGGTGTGCACGTCGGTTATTTCAACCTGCTCCACCGCTGCATCCACCGCAGCTCTTAACCCTTTAACATCGGTAATTGGCATAATTCAATCACTCCTTTTAAAAATGTCATTTAGCCGGTCATCTTTATTGGCATCCGCACTACCTCAAACAGCAAGTTGCCATCCAACACTCAGCTGCTTCCCCTTATTATCAGTTGAGGAGTCACCACAACCTTATGGATGACTTCTTTGCCCTGCAACACGTCATACAGCATCTGTACAGCCCCAAGTGCCATATCGGTCACCCTATTGTCCACCGTGGACAGCTCGGGCACAGTACACAGCGAATACTGCGAGTTGTTAAACCCAAACACCGCCACATCCTCCGGCACCCGCTTACCAATCTCCCTGAGCTTTTTGAGTACCCCCACCGCGATGATGTCCTCGCTGGTCAAAATGGCCGTGTATCGCCTTCCCTCCCTCTCTAGCCTCTCCACGCCTTCATAACCGCCCTGAATGCCCTGAGATACCTTGATGATGCTGCCATCGTCAAACTTAAGATTGTTTTTCTTCATACCTCTTTTGAAACCCTCTATCTTGGCCATACCGCTGAAACTCTCCACATCGTACATGTATACTATATCCCTATGCCCTCTTGAATAAAGCAGCTCGACCACGTTAAAGATAGCCGCTCCATCATCACAGATGATCGAATAGATATTGTTTCCCTGTAGGTCGCCGTTGAGCATCACCACAGGTACGTGCGTGGCCACATCGTATATATGGCTGTTATCGTTTTTCTCCTTAAATACCGAGCCCACCAGGATGATGCCGTCCACCTTTTTTTGCAGCATTATCCGGAGGTATTCCTTTTTCTTTTTAAGTTCCAGCCCGGTATTGCACAAAATGACGTTATATCCCAGCTCCCTAAACCTTTGTTCTATGGTATAAATAGCGCTGGCATAATAGGAGTCCCTCACATCGCTGGTTAAAACGCCAATGGTATGCGTGGCCCTGATCGCCAGGCTTCGCGCTATGGCATTGGGGGTATACCTGTACTGCCGCAATACAGCCTCCACTTTCGCCCTGGTCTCCTCCTTAACATTCGGGCTGTTATTTATTACCCTGGATACTGTTGCAATGGATACACCGGCTTTTTTTGCAATCTCATAAATATTCATAACCTACGATCTATCCTCCAACATATAAACGCATTTAAGCATCAATCGCTTACCAGCTTAACGATAGGGGGTTCATCCTCTTCTATATCGCTAAACCTTCCCACATTGGGATCATCAAAGAAATTATCATGCAAGTCATCGTTTGCCGTAGAAACCTCCCCCACGATGGCATATTCCGATTCAGCCCAGAATGAATGCCGTATCCCCCTGTTGATGGTAATCCTTTCACCCGAGGTCAAAATCAGCGGTTTATCCGTAGGGATATCGGTCTCTACACCATTAACCTGTAGCCTTACCGTATCCTTATCGCCTTCCAATTTAATCGCCAGCTTCCCCCATCGGCATATGATATCCTCTTTTTTGGATGCATGATAATGGGTAGGAGTAACCTGACTCTTCTTTACATACATTATCTTCTCGCAATATTCCGGCTGTTCTGTCAGATTAACACAGACGAGGCCTGCCCTTTCAAAATCCCCCAGCCCAAAATCAGTGACATCCCACCTGGGATTGGGAGGGAGAAACCACCCATGCCTTTCAAATGCCGCGGCGGCTTCTCTAATAATGGCGTTAATTTGAGAACGCTTCATAAAGCCACTCCTCTTCCCTTAAAAATTACCCTTGGGCATAGAATCAAACAAGTTTTCAATGCTCCCAATATCCTTCATCCCTTCGATGGCACCAACTTCGGAAAGGCAGCAAGCAGCCGCAGACGTTCCCACCGCTAGGGCTTTTTCAATACTCCAATTTCTATAGATCGAGTAAAGTACCCCGGCGCAAAAAGCATCTCCGGCTCCCACCGTCCCTTTGATATACCCCGGAGGAAGGGCCAAGGAAGGTTGCTTGTATATTTTCCCGCTTTTGTCCATGGCCACCGCTCCTTCCGGAGCGTGAATAACAGTCCAATCCTGCACCCCCATCTCGAACAGCGCAGCACACATCTTCTCCACGTTTTTAAGTATAAGGCTTCCGCCGGCATCCCTTGCTGGAATACCCGTCGTTAAAGAAGCTTCCACTTCATTTATAATACAATAATTTGTATACTTAAGGCTGTATGGAACAATCCTGGAAAATCTGTCGCCGTTTTCGCTCACCACATCAATAGAAGTTTTGATTCCTCTGCTTTGAGCATCAGCCAGCAGGCGAGCTAACAGCGTCCCATATTCATCATCGAATGAATCAAGGGTATCCAAAAGCAATACATACCCCACATGCAACAATTCAGCGTCAATTTGCGAAAAATCAAAATGCGAAGGGGCCAAAAGGCTATTTGCACCTCTGTAATGGAAGAACGTCCTTTGCCCCGTTGACTCAACCGTAATTACATCGGTAAAAGAGGTCTTGACCGAAGCCTCTTTTCTCACAAGGCGCGTATCAATATTGTGCCTATTCAACAAATCCAACACAAAATCTCCATCCTCATCGCAGCCCACAAGTCCAATGGCTTGAAGCTTAAGCGTTGGATCCATTTTGGCAAGGTCGATTAAAACATTGGTAACCGCTCCGCCAACCGATTTAGCTATAGAAGAAATAGTAGCTAAGTTGCCCTCCTTCGGATAACTGTCGACTACCTTCAAATAATCTACGACTAGATTACCCCCTACCGCAATACCACCCCTGCTCATCCCTGGACCCTCCAATACCCTTTTCTCCTTAAACTCGCTACTGTATTTATTAATTAAAATCCTTCCGTTATATAAAAATATATAAAGTCTTAAGGGAAAAGAAAACGCTAACTAATCCGTCGGCACCCAGCAGATAGTCCTTTGTAACCCCCTACCCTATCTCAAAAGTTGTATAGCTATACTCCCCGTTACAACATCTCCCGGCTGCATATAGATGGTGCCTGTATCATCCATCCCCTTTTCAGCCATGTTGAATCCGTTATTGCAGTTGGTAACCGGCTCCACCGCAAAGAACTCATGGTTATCTTTAGGGGAATACAGTATCACGTGCTTAAATATCTCATCGGCCTCCATGGTAAGCACCACGCCGCTACCCGGCCATTTGATTATCACAGGAGCATGAAACGCCCTATAGCACCTGTCTATGTGCTCGAGGCCCAGCTGCCTCTCGTGAGAAAAGTCAAGCTCACGAGGTATTTCTGTCCATGGTCCGGTAGGTATTGGAGTGTCACCGGGATAAATGCCCTTCGCGGGCATTTGTAGAAATACGGCATTATCTTCAGGCGTAAGCTTCCTCATGAAATATGGATGAATCCCCATCCCACCGGGCATCTCTTCAGTTCCTGTGTTTTTGAGCGTCAAGCGTATGGTCAATTTGGCCCCTGCCAGAGCGTATTCTATCTCGGCATAAAAGGGGAAAGGCCACGATATGTCATCGAAATCCCTGCTGTCAAACCCCATGGCAATCCGCTCAGCATTTTTATAGAGCACCTTCCAAGGCCTGAAGCGCACATCTCCGTGTATGGCATGCCCTTCGGGGGTATTCTTTTGAAGGTTATAGGCCCTGCCTCTGAAGTTTAGTACGGCGTTCTCGATGCGGTTCGAATAGGGGATCATGTTGAAAGAGGCAAACTGCCCCGCGTTTTTGTCCTCAACGGCCTGATAAGGGGTAGGCCTCATTATATCCACCCATTCACCCTCCAGGCAATACCTCATGGAGAATATACCCGCCCCCACTTGAGGACACACCTTAAGCTCCATAAGTTCGTTCTTCAATACCTCCAACAGTTCACCCATCACATACCCTCCAGGTTTATAAACTATGGTCAAAATCAAACTTCTCCACTGTGACGCCCTGGTTTGTCCATTCCCTCATTCGCCGAAGAATCTGCCCCTGTATGCCCACAGCCCCAGGGCCGGATTGCTTATATAGAAAATCCTTTCGCCATTTTCCAGCACGTTAAACCCGTCCTTGAGCTTTTCAGGGTTATAAAGCCTGTAGGCCTCCCCAAGGTCCATATACTTGAAGTTTACGCCCTCTACCTCCTCGCGGGTAAGGTAACCCGGGGCATACGTTATGGTAAAGCGCCCATCCGATGAACCGTGAATGAGGTGGGCCGCCACCGATTGGTTTTCCTGCAGGTCCTTTTGCTCCTTCCACAGCTTGAGCACCCGTTCCCTACCCACATAGCCGTACTTGCGGATCAGCATGTCGTTGCCTTTATCTTCGCCAAATTGCCTCACGCCGGGTGCCAGCACTATAAGCTCCCCGCCATCGGCGATGGCCATACGCGTCCTGTATATGGCTTTGTTGCCCAGCCAGGTGCTCTTAAACTCCTGGGGATCCAAGTACACCACCACTTTTTGCAGCGGCTCATCCAGGAACTGCATGTTCTTCTGCTGGCTCAAAGCCACGGCTTCTTCAAATAACCTGCGCTCCCTCCCTATGAAGAGGCCGTGGATCAAAACCTTCCCCTCCTCGTGGGTGGTCACCGTCAGTATGTACATCAATGGAATGTCTTTGGCAAAGTGCTGTTCGGCATAATCAAACACCTTGCGTACCGGCGAATGGTCCCGGCCCATGATCCTCTCCATGCCGTACACGGCGCCCAGCATGTGAGTCTTGTTTATCATGCTGTATCCGCCACAACCCACAAATATGTTTTTGCTATAGTTGGCCATACCCACAACCTCATGGGGCACCACCTGTCCGATGGATATGATAAGGTCATACCCACCTTTTACCAACCGCCAGTTGACCTCCACATCTATGGGGTCTTCCATCAAGCCTTCGGAGATCTCCTTGATGTACTCGCCAGGCACTTCCCCAATTTTTACTACATCCTCCCGCCAGTTATGCACGATGAACCGCTCTTTGGGGATCTTCTCGCCGAAGAAGGCTATGCGCTCTTCATCGCTCACGGGCATGTGAGTGCCCAGGGCTGGCATGATGTCCACCTGACATGTGCCTTCAAGCATCTCATACAACATGGCGGTTATATCCCCCGCCCCCGAATGAGCCCGGGTAAAATCCGGTGGTAGGAGAAGCACCTTTTTGAGGCTATCTTTGCGCCCTTCCAAAGCCCTCTCCAGGGCAGCGCGAACCTGCGCCGCATCAAGCCCTCTGTTATCGGCCGCTTTCAATATAATTCCTTCCATAATTCACTCACCCCTATTTGCCGTTTTATAATACCATTCCATGTAGCGCTCAAACCTTTTGGCGTATACCGCTGCCATCGACTCATTTGGTACTATTCTTTCTCCCTGACCTGGATCGAATTCCTCCAGCGATTTTATGGCACCCGTAGCCTTCAAAGCCACCGCTGCGGCCCCCATTGTAGAGGCATGCTCCACGTTAGAAGTGTATATCTCCCTCTGGAAGATGTCAGCTGCCATTTGAAGCCACCAGCGGGAATTCTCGATGCCCCCCGATATCCTGATCTCTTTGGGCACACCCATAAGCTGCTCCAAAACCACATAGCATTGATACAAGTTAAACAGTACCCCTTCCAGTATTGCATAGTGAAGGTGCCCTACCTCATGATGGGGTTTTAGGCCCACAAATCCTCCCGTCCTGCTATCTTCCCATCCTGGACAGCGTTCACCGTACAAAAACGGCAGAAAAACGGGCGCATCCTGTATATCAACCTTGCTGGCCAGTTCATCCAACTCGGCATAGCTTATACTACCACGGTTCAGCTTTTTTCCAAACCATTGCACGCAGTTTCCGGCACCCGATGTAGCAGCTCCGGCCAGCCTTTTGCCCTCGGCTACATAATAGCACCAAGTCGATGGGTCATCTGGCAAAACCGGGACAGGGCTGGCCACCCTAAGGGCTCCGCTGGTCCCCACCGACATGGTCATTATGCCCGGACCCATGGCTCCTGCTCCCACCTGGTTGAGCGCTCCGTCGGGGCCGGGCAGCGTCACGGGGATACCGGCCTTAAGCCCCAATTGGGAGGCAGCCTCTTGGCTCAAAGGGGCCGTATGGTCCAGCTCATAAAGCGGAGCCAGCTGAGAGGCTTTTAGCCCTGCAAAGTTCAGTATTTCCTCATCCCATTCCAAAGTATGGATGTTCATAAACCCGGTACCCGACGCAATGCTGCGTGAAACCCCTATCTGCCCCGTCAGCCTTTCAAATACGTATTCCGGCTGCGAAGAAAGGTATCCCTGGGAATCAACCTGTCCCTGCTCTTTGGCGTGAAGGTATTTCCAGACAGGATATATGCTGTGCACCATGCAGCCCGTGCGCTGATAAAACCATCGTTTGAGCTCATCATCCTTTCTATACCGACCGGCGGTGGGAGCCGCTTCGGTACTGGCCCAGGTCTTGATCCTGCTTATGGGCTTGCGCTCCCTGTCTAAAAACAGCACGCTGTGCCAGGTGCTTCCCAGGCCGATGGCGTCAATCTCGCAGCTTTCGCGCTCGATGAGCGCCTTGGCGCATTCTATCACGGCCCGGTAAATCCCATCAGGGTCCTGTGACACCACATCGTTTACGGCATCCTTATAAGGTACGCTGAATACTCCCCTTATCCCCTTTTCAAAAGAATATATCATGGCCTTAGCAGAAGAGGTGCTCACTTCCAAAGCAAGGATATTCACGCTTACCAATCCCCTTCCCTTTACTTTTTCGATAGCCAGTCGGTATGGAAAGTGCCTTCCCTGTCAATCCTCTCATAGGTGTGGGCTCCAAAATAATCCCGCTGCGCTTGAATCAGGTTAGCCGGTAGCTTATCCCTGCGATAGGAATCATAATAGAAAAGCGCTGAGCTGAAGCAAGGTACCGGAATGCCGTATTGTACAGCAAGGCCTATAACCCTTCTCCAGCTGTCCTGCGCCCTCTCCACCACATCTTTAAAATAGGAATCCAATAGCAGATTGGGAAGGGATGGATTCCTCGTATAGGCTTCCTTTATGCGCTCTAAGAACTGCGCCCGGATTATGCAGCCACCCCTCCACAGCAGAGCGATATCCCCCAGCTTGAGGTTCCAGTTATAGGCTTCTGACGCCTGCTTGAGGAGCGCAAATCCTTGAGCGTATGAACATATTTTGGATGCGTACAAAGCCTTCTCGATATCCTCTATCAGCTGCTCACGGTTCCCATTGAACTTGGCCTGAGGACCTTTCAATACTTTGGAGGCAGCTACGCGCTCTTCCTTGATGGCCGATATACAACGGGCAAACACCGCCTCAGCGATGGTGGGAATGGCTACACCCAGATCCAATGCATCCTGCGACGTCCATTTACCCGTCCCCTTCTGCCCGGCTCGATCCAGTATAACGTCTACCATGGGCAGACCAGTTTCCTCGTCTACCCTTCCCAGGATATCGGCAGTGATCTCGATGAGGTAGGAATTGAGTTCCCCTTCATTCCACCTCTGGAATACAGGCTGCATCTCTGAAGCCGAAAGCCCCAGAAGCTCCCTCATCAGAAAATAGGCTTCGCTGATAAGCTGCATATCACCATACTCAATGCCGTTATGTACCATCTTCACATAATGACCTGCACCATCCGGACCTACGTAATCGCAACAGGGTATGCCGTCTCCCACCTTTGCGGCTATATCCTTCAGTATCTTTCCCACCTGTTTCCAGGCTTCGTACGACCCTCCCGGCATGATGCTGGGGCCCTTCAAAGCGCCTTCCTCGCCGCCCGAAACCCCAACGCCCATAAAGAGTATTCCCTTTTCCGCAAGCTGATCGGCGCGCCTCATGGTGTCTTTAAAATAGGAATTGCCTCCGTCGATCACTATGTCGCCTTCATCCAGCAGAGGTACCAGAGAATCGATCACGGAATCCACGGGTTTTCCCGCTTTGACCATTATCATGATCTTCCGCGGTCGGGCCAAAGAAGCCACAAACTCCTCCAATGTATAGGCAGGTATAATCCTTCCCTTACCCTTTGCAGGCCCGTCGATAAACTCCCTGGTTCTTTCCGCCGTACGGTTGTACACCGCCACGCAATAGCCCTTGCTCTCCATGTTGAGCACCAGATTCTGGCCCATAACCGCAAGGCCTATAAGCCCTATATCCGCTTTAGACATTAAAAACAGCTCCTTTCGTATTTTATTAACTTGAAAAGAACGCATTTGACCGATTCAGTTTAGATCAAAAGCACGGAATTAACCAATGGTATCTGCAAAAAACAGCATAACCATTATGTAAGCGCTTACATTTAGTATAGCACAATGGCTTTTGGCCGTCAATAAAAAAATGAAGCTCCGACAAACGAGATAAATCTCAATCAATGTGTACTTCTGTTCAACATTCAATTTGTCTAAGCAAGCTTATAAGGCTATTTCATTAATATATGATATTATAAGACTATTTCATCATATATGATATAAGGTTAAAACAAATGCCCAAAAATAAAAAAATCCCCTCGGCAGGGTTATATTCTAGAAGCATTGATTTGACCAAAAAATAAAATGGCTCCTCAGGTTGGATTCGAACCAACAACCCCTCGGTTAACAGCCGAGTGCTCTACCGTTGAGCTACTGAGGAACGCTATATAAAGATCCCGGCAACGA
>JAMNZI010000108.1 GCA_023622385.1 Bacillota bacterium
AAGAGTTGTAATCAGCCTTTTCATACAGCCATGTCTCCCCTTTCTTTTAGGATATTCTCAAAAAGTCAGCTTTATATTGTGTTATATTTCGGGGTTCAACTTCGGAGCTTCACTAATAACTGGCTGTGCTATTTCAAAGCCTTGCAGTTAGGAGATGTCAATAAGGTCACCCCTATAGACAAATTCAGTACGGTACTCACCATGATACTGGCCATCATAATCCTGCGGGAACCTGTTACTTTACCTAAATCCATCGGAATGGTAGCCATAGCTTTGGGTACATATTTAATGGTGTATAAAAAGAATGTGCTCCGTGAGCAATCAACCGCCTCATTCAGCAACACATGGCTGGTATACGCCCTGTTGTCCGCCTTATTTGCCAGCCTTACAGCTATACTGGCCAAGATTGGCATCGTGGGCGTTGAATCCAATTTGGGGACGGCCATCCGTACGGCAGTGGTGTTGATAATGGCGTGGTTAATTGTGTTTATGACCGGCAGGTATAGGGAAATTAAAATGATCGATAAAAAAAGCTGGATATTCTTATGCCTTTCAGGCATAACTACCGGCCTTTCGTGGCTGTGTTACTTTAAGGCGCTGCAGGACGGACAGGCCAGCATTGTGGTGTCCATAGATAAGCTGAGCATCGTAATTACCGTGGCATTTCCTACTTTTTCTTAAAAGAAAAACTAAACACAAAATCTTTTATTGGGCTGGTACTGATTGCGGCAGAGACCATGACCCTTCTGCTACCGTAATATAAAAAAGAGGGCTTTGAATATCCCTCCATACTACCTTCATAAATGTAGTGAAAAGTATTACATATCTATCTACAATAACTATCCATTTTTCAGTTTCATCATAAAATATAGTTCCTGTATTTTTTCCTTTTGAACAACAGCTTAACTAATAAGTGATGAGTACTATAGCTATGATGCAAATCAAACATTTTCTCTCAGAAACACATTCTTATCCATCTTCATTCATAAGCTGTATTTATCATCAATCTCGATCAAACCGAATAATCAGATAGTCATCATTTGGCTCAAATCCTACTGCAGTATAGGCTTTAATAGCAGGTATATTTTTCTTTTTTACCAAAAGGGTTGGAATCTTACCTCTGGCTATAATTCTCCTGCACAACTCGGATACAATTGCCTTACAATATCCTTTTCCTCGTTCCTCTTCAGCCGTATAAACATTGCCGATCTGATTTATCCGAGGAGTATATGTCTGTATGCACGCTTGAGCAACAATTTTACCGTTCTTTTCTGCAACAATAAAGTCTTCTTCTTGCCCTCTCTGAATTAAGAATTTCCTGACATCTTCCCTGGTCATTTGCTCATTAAACCCTTTCTTACGTGCGTTTGCAATAAAATCAACCACTTTATCACAAATTACCTCTCTTGCATCTATAAAATTTATCCCATCCAATACAAAGGGCTTAAAATTTCTGTTTATAAAATATGAGCTTTCATCATATGACTCAGTTTTTTTATAAGCTTTAATCTCTTCATATAAAGGTTTAATAATCTTATGCATGCCCAACAAGGAATCAAATTTTCTCTGTTTTATAAGCTCTGCAAACAAAGGTACAGCCTCTCCAACCTCATAATGGGGTGTGCAGCTGCCAAGATTGTAAAATGGTATTATGCCCTTTAATACCTCGCCATCAAACAACCCGTAATAATCACCACATCTTCCCATGTCTTTCCTATTCTCAACACCAAATTCCACTATGTTGGCGTATAAGAATGAGGTTTCAATCTCATTTCTTTCAATGTATTCCAAAATTATTTGCTTGTCAGATTGAGTAAGCAACCTAATCATCAGCACACCCCCCAATAAAAGTTCAACCTCTTGTTACCTTACTTAATTATACGTTAGCTCCTGTTGTTCACTCAATATTCCCTCACTAAATTAAATTCTAGAAGTAATTTTGGTAAAGCTGCACCTTTTAGTTTTTAAAAAGCAATTACAATGCCTCCTTCATTAGCATACACAGAGCTTAAACCGTTCATTTTGACGATGATTACGTCTTTGAAGTTATACCTTTTCAGGACCTCATCCCGGAATTCTTGAGCTCTCTTTAGGCAATTACAGTGGGCTATCCCCAACGTCTTCTCCTCAATATTTTGCCCTATTTCCCCTATAATCTCAATTAACCGGTTAAACGCTTTGCGGTAGCCTCTGTTATTCTCAAACAACGTGATTTCACCTTGGTGTCCACCCATTATGGGTTTGATGTTAAGCGTCGAAGCAACTTTGCCCACCAGCTTGTTTATCCTTCCGGCTTTTATTAGGTTATCCAGCGAGTCAATCAGGAAAAGGGTCTTCATCTCTTTTATATATCTGTTGACAGCTTTGACAATTTCTAATTCGCCCAATCCTTGTTCTACCAGTTTGTGAATCTTGATGCTTACAAGGGTTTCCCCTACCGAAGCGCTCATGGAATCAAAGACGTGTATAAATTTTTTCTTTTGTTCCAAGAACATCTCCTTTGCCATAACAGCGCTGGCAAAAGCACCGCTGAGCTTTGAAGGTAGGGTTACAACAAACACATGCTCTTC
>JAMNZI010000143.1 GCA_023622385.1 Bacillota bacterium
GCCGCCTTATCAAGAGTCAGGGTAGAGAGTTGGCTCGATGACCCTGCACCAACCTGCAGCCAGCAGGCTGTAAGGTGGTAAAGCCAACATCGATAAGGAGGTGGTTGCATGAGCAAATGATAGCCTTCTTGTCAGGTAAGCGGCAGGAAGGCTTTTTTATTTGAAATGTAGTTAACTACCGCACCACTACGTCTGCTCCTACAAGCTCATACACGTGCATACATATGCTTGCGCCAATGCTGCTTTGCCCTCTTAGACTTCAATACTGAATCGTATACTGTTGACCAGCCAGTCCTGGCAGTGTTTTTACCCTCAAAACATGCTGATTCCTACATGCTGCGTTTTTGTTTTCATAGTAAAACACAAGCAAAATTTTATATAAAGGAGGAGGTAATTACCATGAATATAAGAAAAACAGGACATGCATATACCATCATACCCGTGTGCGGGAAAAAATATCGGGTAGCAATGATACTATCCGAGCATGACACCTTCGAGGAAGCCATGGAAGCCCTACTGGATGCTATGAAAAAGGAATCAGATGAAATAAGGAAAATCGAGCATGAAGAATTGAAAAAACGGGGAATAAAAGTGCGAACGCTGGAAGAAGTCATAAAGGACATGAGCCCCGAAGAGCTGGAGGCATTCAAAAAGGAAAGGTACGAGAAATTCGTAAAACCCCTCCTCGATGAAAACATCAGCGCTCTGGAAAGATTGAAAAGTCGATTCAACCTAAAGCGCATAAAATAGGCTGCTTTCTTAGCAGCTTTTCGCATTCCTTTAAATATAAATCAGCCAGCATTTATAAAAAGAGCACCTCATCTTAAGCGAGTAAGGTGCTCTTTTTATGGCGGAGAGAGTGGGATTCGAACCCACGGTGCGCTCAACACGCACACACGATTTCGAGTCGTGCGCCTTCAACCACTCGGCCATCTCTCCATATCATCTATCTCTCTCTTCTCTCTCTAAAAAAGTCCTGCATTATACGCCTGCATTCCTCCTCCATTACACCACCTACCACTTCTACCCGGTGATTAAACCGTGAGTCCTGGAGAAGGTTATACAGGCTGCCGGCACAACCCGCCTTGGGATCCATTGCGCCAAACACCACGCGCTGGATCCTGGCCTGTATAATAGCCCCCGCACACATAGGGCAGGGCTCTATAGTAACATATAATTCACATCCTGTCAACCTCCACCCGCCAAGATGCTGTGCAGCTTCCCTTATGGCAACCATCTCTGCATGGAGGGTGGGATCCTTTTCCGTCTCCCTGAGGTTATGCCCTCTGGCAATGATTTTCCCATCCTTAACTATGACTGCGCCTATGGGGACCTCCCCCATATCATAGGCTTTCTGAGCCTCTATGAGCGCTTGCTGCATAAAATGCTCAAACAACAAAACCACACCCTATTACCGCTCAGCTCCTTCATTATTATGACACAATGTATTTAGAAAATCAATATGTAAAGTATTCACATTTCAGTTACTCCCATAAAAGTAAATAATGTTATTACTCTACTTTAACCCCCAGAGTGTTCTCCATTTCCTTTAGAGCAAACTCGTGAGCCTCCTGGCTGAAGGATGCGACTCCATTTTTAACAACCGTCACCTCATAATTCAACATCCTGGCATCAGCTGCGGTATACATTACACAGATGTTAGTACACACGCCGACAAGCACCAATTCCGAAACCCCCATCTCCCTCAGCGTGGCATCAAGGTCGGTGCCAAAAAATGCGCTATATCTCCTTTTAGGTATGATATAATCTCCTGGCTGAGGCGTTAATTCTTCTACAATCTCTGCTCCTTTGGTTCCCTTTATGCAATGCGCCTTAAACATGTTAAATTCCGCATCGTCAGCTCTATGGTTATCGCATATGTATATAACCGGCATTCCTTCCTGTCTCGCCTTGCCAATAACGGTCTCGATTTCCTTTGTAACCCTCTGTGCCGCTTCACCTATATAAAGAGCGCCATCGGGCTTAATAAAATCGTTCAGCATATCTATCACAAGAAGCGCCTTTTTGTTGGACATAATCCACCACCCCATTGATTTTTATTTAACTATATTATAAACCATCGTTATAAATTATAATAGGCTTTTTGCCCAAATCATGATCAAGTACAAGCTGCTAAAAAGAGCTATAAAAAGTTGTCACCAGGATAAACAATGCTGACACACTATTTCGGATGGACTTAATAAATCCCTGACTGCTTTAAATATTAATGACATGGTCAAAATTGATTTAAATATAAGCTTATATTCCCCAACAAAATCCTATCAAAATGTGATAAAATATAATAAATTTTTTAGGGGAATGGGGGAAAGGGCATGCAGAGGGAAACGGTATTGGTTGTGGATGATGAAAGGGAAATTGCAGAGCTGGTGCGGGATTATCTTGAACTAGATGGCTTCAACGTAGTACTGGCCTTTGACGGGCAGGAGGCACTTGAAAAATACCATAAGCATCAGCCTGACGTAGCCATTTTGGATATAATGCTACCAAAGCTTGATGGCATGGAAGTATGTAAGGCAATACGCGCCAGGTCCGCCATTCCCATAATCATGTTAAGCGCCAAAAAAAGCGACGCCGACAAGATCCTGGGCTTAGGTCTGGGAGCCGATGACTATGTAACCAAACCTTTCAGCCCCAAGGAACTGGTTGCACGGGTAAAAGCTCAGCTACGGCGCTACAGGCAATTTACATACGCTCCAAGGGAGGCTGAAGTCCTGTCATTCCATGATTTACTCATCGATCTTACCGGCCACGCCGTATATATAGAAGGCCGACCTGTATCTTTATCTACAAAGGAGTTTGAAATCTTGAGGTTTTTGGCCTTGCACCCCAACCAGGTGTTTACCCGGGAAGAGATATTCAAGCACGTATGGGGTTATAACGAATACGGAGATATAAATACAGTTACCGTTCACATAAGCAAGATAAGGGAGAAAATCGAGAAAGACCCTTCAAACCCGGTGTATATACAGACTGTATGGGGTGTGGGCTACAAATTTACAGGAGGGAACGCATGAGGTTTACTTTTCGCACAAAGTTGATATTATCTTTTTTAAGCATTATAACCATACCCGTCATCATCACCCTAATATTTATAAAACTGGCCACCGTAAACATAAAGACCGACCCTGAAATAATCAGGTTTTCCAAGATAGACTTAAGGTTCCAGAAAATTATAAACCTGGTTACGCAAAACTATTTCAATATCCAAAATTACGACCAATTTTACGCAATCGTAAGCCCGGTTTTGAAGGAAACAGGTTGCAGGTTACAGGTCATCGACAGCTCCGGTCGGCTGCTTTTTGACTCTGAAGATCGGGAGGGCTCTCTCAACAACAGAATCCTTAAAGTGAAGATATCAGACGGCTTCGCTTTAAATATAGAAGAAGACATAAATGGCATGGACCAGTACTCTTTCCCTGTCAAGATCGACGATAAAGTGGTGGGCAGCATAATAATCCAATATGACCTGGATATGCTCCCTCCAAAGGTACTTCATAAAGTGATCCTATACATAGGCGGAAGTTACATGCTAGGTCTAGCGTCGCTCGTTATATTGATAATCTTGCTGTCGTGGCTTATATCCAGAAGCGTTTTGGTACCCTTGAATGAGCTCAATTCAGCCATCCAAAACATATCCCAGGGCAATCTCGATTTCACCATAGCATACAACAAAAACGATGAGCTGGGACGTTTCTGCCAGGCCTTTGAGCTGATGCGGTGTAAGCTAAAGGAATCCCTGGAAAAACAAAACATGTATGAGAACTCCCGTAAGGCCATGATTGCCAGCATATCCCATGACCTGCGTACCCCCATTGCCTCAATTAAAGGATATGTGGAAGCGCTGCAGGACGGTTTAGCGCAGGAGCCAGAAAAATTCAACCGGTACCTCAGCATAATAAAGGACAAAACAGACAAGCTTGACCGCCTGATAGACGACCTTTTTCATTTTTCGCAGATTGAGCTTGGAAAACTGCCTACCGATTTCAAGGTACAAAACAGCAGAATAATGCTTGAAGAGATACTTTCGCCCATCGAGATGGAAGCCCAAAATAGCTCGTTACAACTTATAGTGCAGCGCCCTTTACCCGAGGTGTATATCAAAGCGGATAGCAAAAGAATATCGCAAGTTATAGACAACATAGTCGAGAATTCCAGGCGGTACATATCAAACGATGGACAGATCATAATTGGTGCCAGGGTCTCAGGGGTTTTTCTTGAAATTTTCGTGAAGGACAACGGAGAGGGCATCTCCCCGGAAGATCTCCCCCACATATTTGAAAGCTTTTACCGCGGAGAAAAATCCCGCTCACAAAATTACGGTGGCACCGGGTTGGGACTGGCAATATGCAAGCACATCATCGAAGAACATGGAGGCAAAATATGGGCAGAAAGCATTAAAGGGGAGGGCACCACAATCTATTTTACCCTCCCCATAGCCAACAGATAGCAATGTTGAATCCAATATGATTTTGTGTTGTTAATTTTGCCCAAAAAGGAGCTTCGCCATTTATCTATATACGATTTGGAATAGCCTCATCTAATTACGACAAGTTAAGCCACTCCAGTATATCTTTATAATCCGCAAAATCCCCTACTATGGCATGTGCGCCTGCTTTCATTAAACGCCTGCGCTTAGCCTCGTTAATCCCCCGCCGGTTTATTTCATCGGTAGCAACCCCCAACGTCACTGCTCCCACCTTCCGGCCCAACCCTACCTCCACTTTACCATCGCCTACCACCAACAGCTGTTGCCCGCGCAATCCACGCTCGTTTATCAATCTGCGCAAAACCGCTTCTTTGGAACAGCTGGCCTGCCCTACCGGCGCACCTGCTATTTCCGCAAAATAATCTGACAGGCCAAGAGCTTTTACCTCCCGTAACACATCAGGATGGTCTGTACCGCTAGCCACAAAAAGCTTTATGCCTCTTGCTCGCAGTTCTTCCAAAAAATCCTTAACGCCACATATCATATAGTCCGTAGGCTTTTGCCTACCTTCTTCTAAAGCCTTTATGCGCCCCTCAATCATATTCATAAGCCTACGATTGTATTCGGCCTTATACCACCAGGAATCGTGTATATTAGGATTTCTAGCATAACGCTTGACTGTTTCAGCTAGCCATTGCATCTGAAATATGGTTTGAATACCTGTAGACTCGTCTATGTATTCTTCAACCTCTCTCACCAAATTATCATCGGGTGGATATGGACCGCTTATCATCTCTATCATCAGCGATCTCATTACGGTTTCCCAGCCCTGTCTAAGCGTTGATATGGTACCATCAAAATCAAACAGCACCGCTTCTATACCCATTCCCGATTCAGTCAGAGGCTCCAATATTTCGATGGTGCTCACAGATTTACCTCCTTATACCTGTGTTTAATCTCTTCAGGGCTGGCGGTACCTGTTATACCTATCTTGCGGACCGTCACCGCAGCCGCCAAATTGCCAAGGTAAGCGGCCTCAAGGCTGCTCGCTCCCGCTGCCAAAGCTGCGCAAAAAGCTGCCATAAACGCATCTCCCGCCCCTACAATATCGATAGGCGGCTCAACCGGCTTTGTGGGAATCTCAGTAATAGTTCCTTTCTCTACCCATACAGCACCTTTGTCCCCCACTGTCATAAGCACCGGCCCTTCAACCTGTTCAGCCAACTTTTTAGCTGCCTTGTACCAGTCCTCCTTGCCGCACTTGCGCGGATCAAGCTGCGGTTCCACCGCTCTTATGGTTTCAATTTCATTAGGCTTCACTATCACCTTTTTATACCGTCCTATACGCATCCTACTATCCACCACTATTAATTTCCCTTGAGCGGCCAAATGCTCTAGCTCATAAATCACCTTTTCTGTAATGACACCATATTTAAGCTGATCCACAACGGCTATAACGTCAACAGAAACCGCTGTTTCCCTCAATCGCTCTATTAAAGCAGACTCAATATCATTTGGCAGTGGCTCCCTGTTCTCAAAATCGATTCGCGGGTCCTCATACACCACTTCGGATATACCATGGCGCCTAGGCTTGCAATAAGCAGGAGTTATCCACTCCGGGGATGAAAGAATATATTCGGTGGACACACCGGCTTTCTGCAAAACCTTCAACAGTTGATCAGCCCGCCAATCCTTACCTAGGACCGAAATCAAAATTACAGACGCCACACCTAAAGCTGTAAAATTCAAAGCAGTATTGGCTGCTGCACCACCTGACATGCGTTCTTCTACAACCGGCAAAGGGAAGTGTGGCGTTTCACGCGACAATTCACTCAACGTCATGTCGGCTTCCCAGTATACATCCAAACATGCATCCCCTATCAATGCCACCCTGACATCCTTCATGGCATCCAGTAAATGTTCCAACCTCGTAAGTGAAAAACCTGCATATGTATCAACCATTAAGGCTTCACCCCTTGACTGTTAATTTGGCAAACAGGTTTGGGATGCTGACCACGTGATTCGCCTCTATATAATAACCCTTGCCGCCTAAACTCGCAGGGCGATTAACTATATTCTTCCTCGGACGGTAATAATAGTGGAAATGGTCTTTGCTCACTTCAGACCTGTAATCTCCCAAGGGAATTATGTCGAAATTAGCGGTAATTATATGCTTCACTGTATAGCCCTGATTGCGCGCTATGGCCAAGGCTTTTAAAAACACTTCAGGGCCGGTAACAGCCGACCCAAAGTTTAAAAATACACCGCCCTCTAATTGAGCTATGCTGTTACAAAATATGGCGAAATCGATGCCGCTGGCCCCACCCAATGCCGCAAAATCAGCTGTTGGATGCTCATCTATTATATCTGTACCTATGGTCTTGTGATATGTGGCTGGTATACCCAATTTGTACGCATTATAAACAATACAATCGTCCTTATAGGGGAATCGTTCAGGATGGCGGTCGATATAGTAAGCCAGAGAAGCTCCATATCCCAGCCCCATAGCATATCCTTCCTTGATGGCCTGGTTCATCCACGCCCCGGTTTCTTCCCACATACCAAAAGTCCCATCTTCAATAGCCGTCGGCACGTGCTCCGACGTACCACCCAGGTAAGCCAATTCAAAATCATGGATACTTACAGCTCCATTCCCCGCTATATGGGTTATGAATCCTTGCTTTGCCAGCTCTATCACATAACGCGACAGCCCGCATTTTACTACATGAGCGCCCATGAACCATATAACCGGCTTGTTATTTCGGCGTGCTTCTATTATACACTGCACTAGTTCATCAAACTCTTCATTGTTCCACTCGGGTACGGGATCTATCCCTGGCCGTGCAAGGTTTTCTATGGTAACCAAGTTAACGCGCTCCCTGGCACTGTATGTTTTGGTTTTGGAAAGGTCCAACCTCCGTGGGCGTAAATGCTGTGGCAATATCATAAAAACACCCCCATACAGAACTTATCAGGCCAATACCACAGTACTCCTTGCATCTGTCCAATGCTTGCACATTAAGATTTTAATCTGCAATACTTTTAGCTTTTACCTTGCCCAATAATGATTCATCAGTTCTTGGGTTTGTCCTTTTAGCACCTTCAGCCTTTCGGCTGCTCCCTTCTCCCCTCTTATATATCGCAGCATCAGGTTTCCCTCTTCATAACACAGTTCATCATGTTTGGGAAATACTTCTCGCAGAAGGAAATAAGCATACTTAACCAGCCTCAAAGGACCAAAAACCCTAGCTGGACAATCAGGCAACTTTTCGACAGCTACGCTGTAGTAATTCTTTATAGATTCTTTGATGTCTTCCAATTCCAGCCCTTCGGAAAAGATTATGGTGTATATCCATCCAAAAGCTATATCCCGCTCACAGCCGTGAGCATCCGTACTGCCCACAATAGCTATTTTATTACCCTTTGCATGTTGCTCGTTGTAATGAGCAACCTGTAACATGTTGGAATCAACTTGAAGACCGCCTATTCCTAAAAGTTCAAAAGCATCAAAAGGATGCTTTTCTAGCATGTACTCTGTAAATACCGGCGATATGTTATAACGCCTGCCCACCACCCAATATGGATGGCAGAATATGCCTAGCCCGCCGCTTTCCCTGATCTTTTCAAACCCCCATATACAAGCAGCATATTCAACCTTATTCACTCCAGCAGGAGCATCATTTATACCATTTGCAATGGCTTCAATCTCAGCCCTATATTTGTCTTCATTTTCCTGCACCAGTTGGCTGATGCTGAAACTACCTCCAAAGTTGACTATGTGTACCTCTACATCAGGCAAATGGATCTCTTCCCCCGGAAATATCTTTAAGTCAATATCCACGTCTTTAAAGGCTTCCATGGCTCGGATAGAAGGCTGATAGGACCTATGATCTGTCACTGCCATGAAATCCAAACCGATCCTTCTGCAGGCCGCCGCTACATACTCCGGAGATTCCTTGCCATCTGATAAATTGCTGTGTATATGTAAATCGCCTTTATAAGGACGTCGTCGGAACAAATCTTCCTTCAAAGAGTATACAGAGAATGCGCCAATTTCCTTTTCCTCTTCATTCAAGCGGACGGATACCAAAAGCACATGTTCCTGCTCGCCCGCAAAACAATGCCTTACCTCAAGCATACCATTGGACGGCTTGATCACCTTAGTATAATATTGTTCTCCGCCCCTTTGTGCATGGTAACTATCCATAGGTATTATCTTAACGACATATTCTGCGCTTGCATCCAACTTGCAGTGGTCATACAGTGGAACGATTTTGATAACGCTTTCACTGTCAGCAGGCACTACCTTGGGATATACATCATAATATTTTCGGTAATATGTCTCGCGGAAGATTTCATAAGCTCGTATAATATCCATAATAAAATTCCCCTTTCTATTTTTATTTCATTACGCCGTAAGGTAATCAGGATATAGGTGGGCAATATAATTGGTAAATATCACCTGTATATCCCCATCGTCATGCATCTTAACACTGCTAAAGGCTGCGTGAGCAAAGCTGAAGCGATTGTAGTCACAGGGAGAGCCTTCAGTAAGTACCGTCATCAAAACCGAACCAAAAGCGCCGTGACACACCAATGCAATACTGCAATCAGTATTCCGATGTAGCTGCATGATGGCCTCTATTACTCTGCGTGCCCTCTCATAGGCCATCTCTCTCGTTTCATCGACCAAAGGTAACCACCAAACATCAGGCCAATCGAAAGGTTGTGACAGGATAATTTGGGGATACTGTTCTGCCAATTCAGAAACTAAAGGATAGTTACTCCGAGGATAGTCTTGGCTACGCTTAAGCACCTCTTCCACATTACCTTCCTTATAATAATCAGAAGCTAATTTTTCACCGTGATTCCGTCGTTCCCGCAAGTGCGGCCACTCCTTCCTACCAGTTTCGCAGAGTGCAGGCCACACATGCCATGGAACATTGAACCACTCATAAAATGCTTTTGCAGTTTCTAAAGCACGATTAAATGTACTAGAATAAATATAATCTAATCCTCCAAGTTTTTCCATTTGAGCTGCAGCAAGAATGGCCTGCTTCTTTCCTTTTATCCCCAACGGAGGATTGGGTATATTCTGTTCGATTTCTTCGCTAAGGGGCTGACCATGACGGACAATATACAATTTAATAGACATGTTACCCCCACCCTATGCCTATGAAAATGTATCTTTCCATCGTTTTCCGCATTATTAAGGGATTTATTTACGCCGCCTGCGTTGCAAATCGCGCAAATCTTTCCAAGAAATTATCTTAATATTTTCCCGCGTTATAACGTTTCTAACTTCTGGGTCCTGAAAGACCAGGTATTCATTGTGCCTTCCCTTCCAACTTCCGGTAATTGCACGGAGTTCTTCCGAATCCTTAGCGGGATGAATATACAACTCTGTAACGCCCGGCTTTAGATTGACTAACGTTTCTATGATCTGTTGACGGCATACCGCATAATCTATGTGCTCTTCTGTTGAAAATCCAATTAAGTAATCGGGCAGCATAATCCCCCTATCTTCAGCTTCGGCAATACGGGCATAAAGCACCCTTTTAACCTCGGACGGAAGTTTTTGTTCCATATCACGGTCTACATTCTTTGGTAGCCTAAAAGGTAGTCCATACTTTTCGCAGAAGTCAAATACTATGCTGAGAAAATCTCGCCCTATAGATAAACCATAAAGGCTGCCCATATGGTTATCCAAATGGGATGGCTCAACCCCCATGGCCAAAGCCTTCTCTATCTGACTTTCAATCTCCCACCTCACTTGTAAAGGGTCGGCGTATTTTTCCACTGCATACGCCGAATCATAAAAGTAACCATAATCATCGGTCAAAGAATCGGTATTATAAGACAAGGCTGTAGGTCTCCATTTATAATATTTCCATTCGCTGTTAAAGGTGAGGTGTATCCCTACGCTGACATCAGGGTTTTCTCTACAAAAACAAGCCGCTTCTCTGGCCCAAGGGCAAGGCATCATGAGGCTAGCCGATGATATGTATTGGCCCTTTAGCAGCTCCATCACCGCTTGATTAGTAGAGTGACTCATGCCGAAATCGTCAGCATTTATTATCAAGTAGCGTCCGTCCTTGAAATCATCGCGGCTTTGAAGCATATTCACTCACTCCCATTTTTAAAAATCAATACGTATTTTCCAAAAAGCAATGGTTTTGCGTTTCCAGGTATAGGTTATGTAGACATCGTTTGCCGCAGCCACAATGGCAGGATAGGAAAATTCCCCCTCATAAGCCATCCCAGGCACTTCACTATGATCAAGGATAAACTCATCCTCCCATGTCAGTCCATTATCCTCAGAAAGGCTCAGCACTATAGGAGTCCTTTTAGCCCAGTTCCCTTGCACGGGATTGTATGCCAGTACCAACATTTCATTTTCCAACTTCACCAGATCAATACCGCTGTTGTTATTGGGCAAGGTAGTGGGATAAGCCTCGCACCACGTCATGCCCCCATCTTCAGAATCGCTCCTGTATATAAACCCCTCAGAACTTCTGGTCAGCATATGTACCTTGCCCGGCTCGGACTCCCATAATGTGGGCTGGATTATGCCTTTATCCTTTAACTTTCCATGATCTATCGGAACCATTTCGCTCCTAACCCACGTCTTACCCTCATCTTTGGAAATATCCACAAAACAATCCCATCTCGTTTCAGTTTCGATAGAAGCGGGAGCCAACCATGTCCCATCCCGCAAAACGATCGGTTTATTCTTAACCGGCCCTCTACCCCCAATATCCCCTTTCACAAGTTCCTTGGGTTGTGACCATGTATATCCACCATCGCTCGAGGTTATTACCATAGTATGCCATAGCTGAGGGTTTTCTCCCACCTTATAAAACAGATACAGCTTTTCATTATTTCCTTTAAACAAAACAGGGTTCCAACATGGAATATTCTCGGCATCAGCCACCTTTACCGGATCGCTCCATTGCCCATCCTTCCTTCGTGAAAGCCATATAGCCACATCAGGGTGTTTTTCATGAGTCCCACCGAACCAGGAAGCTAAAACTTCGTCTTTTTCGTGATTCAGCACCACCAGGGTAGAGGCATGACACTGTGGGAAAAACTTTTCTGGCTCAAATATGTGCTCTTTTAATAAAACTTTATATTGCATCCTCTCAACTCCTTCGCTCTATAACTAAAATATTCAAATATGCTACCATACACATCTTTTGATTTGCCAAAATGATGGTTTACATACTCATCTTCGAAAGTTTGTTATTCTATGAAAAGTTATATGATTAGCATTATGGTGATTATAAGCGCCATTAATAGCAGTTCTTGAAACAGCCAAAATATCGTCTCCATCAAAAATCCAATCAGCATATTGAAATCCTACTTTTGTATAGTCTTCAGGCCAGTTATTATCCTGATAATTTAAGATATCCCTCTCGATTTTCCAATGTATCAGATCAACAGAGGATATTAACGTAAGAATATTCCGCTGACTAACCCAATCTATCGTTACTCGATTCACTAGTGAATAATACCTCCTACTCTCTTCATCAAACCGTATAGTAAATTTGGACATATTCCCTGGAAAATCTACTACCATCCCAAACCTCAGCGGCGCATCCGGATGATCTTTATCCACCTTCAACATAATAGCCTTACCATAATCCGGCTCTCCACCTGCCGTATGATAACGTAAAAAATTAACCAACTCTCCTTCAGGAGTAACCACTATATTGCCTTCCAATAAATTAGGGTTACCACCTTTAATCGTCCCAAGCCACGTGGGATCATACGGAAGAAAAGGTGTTACTACCCAATTATTCGGGTCCATCAAATCTGCATCTACATCAATTGATACAACTCCTGAGGCAAAACCTCTTCTCCATGAACCATAATCGATCGCGGTCCATAGAGGTATCATTACCACTTAAGTACCATCGACCAATTTGTTTATCATCTACCCATTTCTTAATTATTACTTCAAAAAATAGGTCCTGTTTACTATATATACCATTATATATAAAATCGATCAATATTCTCTGATCCCCCGGAGC
>JAMNZI010000226.1 GCA_023622385.1 Bacillota bacterium
CCCAGCCTGGAACCAGCAGCACACGGATTATAAATTTCGGTTTGTATTTCGGAATATTCAGGGTTGATACGCAAGCCGCATTGAATTTTTTTGCCACAATTTCTTATTCTGTCCCTGTATTTATTCCATTGGGAGAAGGAATTAAACACTATGTGGTCACAAATTTCCATAATCTCATCAAATTCTTCTTCCCTGTACGCAGGAGAATATATATGCACTTCCTTGCCCTTCATTTCCTCATATCCAAGCCTGGCTTCAAACAATGAGCTGGCAGCCGTACCGGTCAAATACCTCCCTATTAAAGGGTATAGGTAGAACATGGAAAAGGCCTTCTGCGCCAGAAGTATGCGACAGCCGGTTCTATCCATTACGCTCTTTAAAATCTCCAAATTTTTAGTAATTAGCCTTTCATCCACAACATATGACGGAGTAGGCAGCTTGCTAAAATCTATATCCGTTATGCTCATCCTTCTCACCCTAATCTATGAGTTCCGGGGAAAAGCTTTCCTTCCACGGTAAACCGTACCTATTTAGCGCATCCATAAAGGGATCCGGATCAAACTCTTCTACGTTAAACACGCCCGGCTTCTTCCACTTCCCTGTCAAAACCATCATTGCACCAATCATTGCAGGCACTCCCGCCGTGTATGAAACGGCCTGGGAACCCACCTCCCTGTAGCACTCCTGATGGTCGCAGACATTGTAGACGTAATAAGTTCTGGGCTTGCCGTCCTTCACTCCCTGGAATATACATCCGATATTCGTTTTGCCCTTGGTTCTAGGCCCTAGGGTTGCAGGATCGGGAAGAACCGCCTTTAAGAACTGCAGCGGCTGAATCTTCATGCCCTGAAATTCTATCGGCTCAATAGAAGTCATACCGACGTTTTGCAGCACCCTCAGGTGAGTGAGGTATTTCTCTGAAAATGTCATCCAAAACCTTATCCTCTTTACTCCTTTGATATTTTTGGCCAGCGATTCTATCTCTTCGTGGTGTATTAGGTATATGTCCATCTCCCCTATTTCCGGGAAATTATAGGTTTTCTTTATCTCCAAGGGTTCGGTCTCAATCCACTTTCCATTTTCCCAATAACTTCCTTTAGCCGTTATTTCACGAATATTTATTTCGGGATTGAAGTTGGTAGCAAAGGGATATCCATGGTCCCCTGCATTGGCATCCAGTATATCGATATAATGAATCTCATCAAAATAATGCTTCTGCGCATAGGCCGTAAATACTCCGGTCACGCCGGGATCAAATCCGCATCCCAGAATCGCGGTAATACCCGCCTCTTCGAATCTTTCCTTATATGCCCACTGCCATTTGTATTCGAATTTTGGATTGTCTGGTGGTTCATAATTGGCAGTGTCAAGATAATCCGTCTTTGTTGCAAGGCACGCATCCATGATCGTCAAATCCTGATAGGGCAGCGCCACATTGATGACAATATCCGGCTTGAAGGCATTTATCAAATCAATTACTTCCTGCGTATTATCCGCATCAACCTGCGCGGTTTGAATCTTCGTTCTTCCGCCATCCAGTTTCTGTTTTAAAGCATCGCACTTTGACTTTGTTCGACTTGCTATGCAAATCTCTTCAAACACATCGGGGTTTTGAACGCATTTGTGAGCAACAACGCTGCCTACCCCTCCTGCTCCGATTATTAAAGCCTTACCCATTTTATTTCATCCCTCCCTAACTTATATATGATTATCTTATACACAATTAAGAAGTTTACAATAAAATTAATAAAAAATCTATATAATTAATGCTGGTATATTTTATACCTTTAAGCTAATTCGTCGAGTTTAAGTCTACAATAAAATTATTTATAAAACAACAAAAGCATTTCTCTAAGCAACTTGCAGGCAAGTGCCGTCGAAGCTCCTGTCTGATCCCAAATTGGAGATAATTCGGTCATGTCCGTGGCAACTATATTCAGTTGGGACACCTTCTTAACAGCATCCAACAACTCATTAAAAGTCACTCCACCGGCTTCCGGAGTTCCCGTTCCCGGGAATACGGAAGTATCCAGCACATCCAGATCGATCGTTAAATAAACCGGTTTTCCTTTTAACATTTCAACCGTCGAATCCAGGTCCCTAAAGTTGAAGAAGCATGTCTGCACATGGCCTCTCCCCCAATAAATTTCTTCCCTGCTTCCGCTTCGGATCCCAAACTGAAATATCCTGTTGTTTCCAACTAGATCCCAACATCTCCTCATAACCGTAGCATGGGATAAGGATTCGCCCAGATACTCGTCTCTTAAGTCGGCATGGGCATCAAAATGAATTATATGGAGATCATCGTACATCTTTACTGCCGCCCTAACCGCCCCCAGGGTTACCAGGTGTTCACCACCGATCATAAACGGCACCTTACCATCACCCATTATTTCTAAAACGAATTCCTCGATGCGTTCCAGTGTTTGCAAAGTATTCCCAAAGGGGAGTTCCAGATCTCCTGCATCAAATACGCAAATATCCTCAAGATCCCTGTCCAGGTAGGGGCTGTAAGTCTCTATCGAATAGCTTTCATTCCTGATAGCCGCGCTTGCAAACCTGGTACCCGGGCGATATGAGGTGGTACCATCAAAAGGAGCTCCAAAAACCACTATCTTGCTTTCTTCATACCCATTGTCACAGCCTAGAATTGTATGGACGTTTCTCTCACGCATTTTCCAACAGCTCCTTTACATAATTGGGAAGGGCAAAACAACCCCTATGCAGCTGGGTATTATAATACCTCGTCCTTATGCCCAATGAATTCCACCTTTCTTCCTTCAAATCGGAAATAGGATCGAGGCCTTTAGACGCAAATCCAAATAACCAGTGCCCCGAAGGGTATGTTGGAATATGCGCTTGATAAACCATGGATACCGGGAAAATCGATTTAATTCTCTTGTGAGCCTTTTGCATTGCCAATGCATCATTTGGATAGTATGGGCTCTCATGCTGATTGACCAGAATTCCGCCTTCCTTCAATGCCTTATAGCAGTTTCCATAGAATTCTTTGGTAAATAGATCCTCTCCCGGCCCAAACGGATCGGTAGAATCAACAATTATCAGGTCATACTCATTTTGCTTGCTGCGAACAAATTTAAGCCCGTCCTCATAATAGATATTTACCCTTGGATCGTCCAACTTTGAAGCCGTTTGAGGTATATATTCCCTGCAGACATCAACGACCAGCTTATCTATTTCAGCCATATCTATCTTTTCAATCGATTGGTATCTTGTGAGCTCCCTTATGATGCCTCCATCCCCCGCTCCAATTACAAGAACATTTTTAGCATCTGGATTTACCGCCATGGGTACATGGGTTAACATTTCGTGATAGATGAATTCATCCTTTTCGGTAAGCATTAAATACCCATCAAGGACCAGTACCTTCCCGAATTCATAGGATTCAAATACATCAATCCTTTGAAATTGGCTTTTTACACTAACAAGCTGCTTTTCCACTTTAATGGAAAACCTCACATTTTGCGTATGATTCTCTGTATACCACAACTCCATCGTGCTATCCCTCCACGACGTTAATATTTTCAACGTTTATGTCCTGGGTACCCATCAGCAAGCTTCCCTTCTCCTTAGCATAAATTATATATTCTATTATTTCCTCGGTTATCCGCTCACCCGGAGCCAAAATGGGAATACCCGGGGGATATGCCATGACAAATTCACCGCTTATTTGTCCCTTGCTATCCTTTATGGGCATGGATCTTTTGTTGCTGTAAAAAGCTTTCTGAGGCGTATACACAACTTCGGGATCGATGTAATTAAGGTTATATATGCCCACCGGATCCCTGGAATAAAGCCTTTTAATTTCATAAAGAGCGGAAACCAACCTTTCAATTTCCATAGGCCTGTCACCGGCTGATATTATTGCAAGTATGTTTCCCAGATCTCCAAATTCCACCTGAATACCGTATTCGTCCCGTAGTATATCATATACTTCAATTCCCGTAAGCCCAATATCGGTAGTATTTATCGAAAGCTTGGTAACATCGAAATCACACACGGTATCATTATCGATTATTTCGGTAGAAAAAGCATAATAGCCGCCAAGCTTATTTATTTCATCTCTCGCATATTGTGAAAGCTCCACCGCCCTTTTAAAAATTTCAGCACCATGTAAGCTTAAATTCTTCCTGGCAATATCAAGGGAGGCCAAAAGCAAATAAGAAGCGCTGGTCGTCTGCGTAAGCCCTATGATTTGCCTTACGTAGTCGCTATTGACATTTTCACCGCATAGCAGTATAGAGCTCTGCGTCAGCGACCCGCCGGTCTTGTGCATGCTTACGGCCGCCATATCGGCGCCCGCCTTCATGGCGCTAACGGGCATGTCCTCACCAAAATAGAAATGGGTTCCGTGAGCCTCATCTACTAGAACCAGCATGTTATGCTTGTGGGCAATTTCCACTATCCTTTGCAAACCCGAACAGATCCCATAGTAAGTTGGGTTATTGACCAATACTGCCTTTGCATCGGGATTTTGCTTTATGGCTTTCTCCACATCCGAGATCGACATACCCAATGCAATACCCAACCTTTTATTAATGCCCGGGTTAACATACACGGGAACCGCTCCGCTTATAACAAGGGCATTTATAGCACTTCTGTGTACGTTACGGGGCATAATTATCTTCTCGCCGGCCTTGCAGGCAGACATGATCATAGCCTGAACTGCCGCGGTTGTGCCGTTAACAATAAAAAAACAGCTTTTAGCACCAAAAGCTTCGGCGGCTAAATTCTGTGCATCCTTTATAACGGAGACAGGATGATTTAGATTATCAAGCGGTTTCATGGAATTTACGTCAACTTTGAGACATTTTTCCCCTAAAAACTGTAAAAGCTCTTTGTTCCCTCTCCCTCCTTTGTGTCCCGGAACATCAAAGTGGACTATCCTATCCATTCTATGCTTTTCCAACGCTTCATAAATGGGAGCATTAGTTTGATCCAATTTTTTATTACCTCCCTCACATGTGGTTAAACCGTTATAATTCTATTTCTGCCCAAAACGTATTGATAATTATTATTACGTAAATTATTACACATCCCCTTTTCAAATGCAATAATTTTATAAAATATCGATATATTAACTACAATACCTTCAAGGCCATTTAGCATACTTCCCCAAATAACCTTCCATTAAATCTAAATGAAACTTTCTCAAAAATTTAAAATAAATTGCCAAAAGAGTATTGACAAAAAATTAACGATTTGCTATAATGCCAGGTGTTACAAATCAATAGCAATTTAGCGGAGTTGTTATATATTAGGGATTATAGAAAGATCCAAATATACTGTAATTTGGGCTTGTCTCGTGAATTGCAAAGCCACAAAAATGAGGTATATTTGAATTGGGATTTCTATTTATCCTGCAGATCCCAATTTTTTATAAAATATTTGGTTAATTTTTTAACAATAATGCAGGAAATATTGCAAAAGGAGGATGAAAAATATGGCCAGAAAAAACCTCTCATTGGTAGTAGACAACGCTGAAGACGTAAAGGCCCAAATCGATGCTATGGTGGAAAACGCAAACAGGGCCCTGGAAGAATTCATGGAAATGACCCAAGAACAAGTCGACAGCATCGTAAAGGCGATGACCCTAGCAGGAATCGACCACCACATGAGGTTAGCCAAGCTTGCCGTAGAAGAAACCCAGAGAGGCGTATACGAAGACAAGATAATCAAGAACCTCTTCGCCACCGAGTATATATACAACAGCATAAGGCATCAGAAAACGGTAGGCATAATCAGGGAAAATGACCTGGAAGGCTATGTAGAGATAGCAGAGCCGGTGGGCGTAATCGCAGGCATCACTCCTGTGACCAACCCTACCTCTACCACCATGTTCAAATCCATCATATCCATGAAAACTCGAAATCCAATCATATTCGCTTTCCACCCTTCGGCTCAGAAGTGCAGCAGCGAAGCCGCTAGAATTATGAGAGATGCAGCCATCAGAGCAGGCGCTCCCGAGCATTGCATCCAATGGATAGAACAGCCATCCCTTGATGCCACGCAATATCTCATGACCCATCCGGGCGTATCTCTGATACTGGCAACCGGTGGCGCTGGCATGGTGAAAGCAGCCTACAGCAGCGGCAAGCCTGCCCTTGGAGTGGGACCGGGCAATGTGCCGTGCTACATCGAAAAGACGGCCGATATCAAAAGGGCCGTTACCGATTTGATCCTATCAAAGACATTTGACAACGGCATGATATGCGCTTCCGAGCAGGCAGTCATCCTTGACGAAGAGATTGCCCAGCAAGCTATGGATTACATGAAAGAAAACAAATGCTATTTCCTCACTCCCGAGGAGATTAAAAAGCTTGAGGCGGTGGCAATCGATAACAAAAAGGGAATGATGAGCCCGGCAGTGGTAGGTCAGTCAGCTCATGCTATAGCTAAGATGGCGGGTATAGAAGTTCCTGAAGATACAAAGATCCTAGTCGCTCACCTTGAAGGCGTGGGCCCCGAGTACCCATTGTCCAGGGAAAAGCTAAGCCCAATACTGGCGCTTTATATCGTTAAGGATTACGAGGAAGGGGTTAAGGTAGCACAGCAGATAGTGGAGTTTGGAGGCCTTGGCCATTCGGCTGTCATCCATTCCGAGGATCCCAAAGCAATAGAGCTATTTTCTAAAAAGATCAAGGTGGGTAGGCTGATTATCAATTCCCCATCGAGCCATGGTGCCATAGGGGACATATACAATGCCAACATGCCATCGCTTACACTGGGTTGCGGGTCCTATGGTGGAAATTCCACTACCGCCAACGTATCAGCCGTCAATTTGATCAATATAAAGAGGATGGCTAAAAGGCGGGTCAACATGCAGTGGTTCAAAGTCCCACCCAAGATTTACTTTGAACCCAACGCCATTCAATACCTTGAACATATGCCGGACATCAGCCGTGCTTTCATAGTAACCGATCCTGCTATGGTCAAACTGGGATATGTGGATAAGGTGCTGTACTACCTAAGAAAGAGGCAGCAGTACGTCCACTCTGAAATTTTCGCCGAAGTGGAGCCTGATCCTTCCATCGATACGGTAAAGCGCGGAACCGAGCTCATGAACAAATTCAACCCCGACGTCATAATAGCCCTTGGAGGGGGTTCAGCCATCGACGCTGCAAAGGCCATGTGGCTATATTATGAATATCCCGGCACCGACTTTACTTCCCTACGGCTGAAGTTCATGGACATACGCAAGAGGGCCTTCAACTTCCCCAAGCTTGGCCGTAAAGCAAAGATGGTAGCCATTCCCACCACCTCTGGTACCGGCTCCGAAGTAACCTGCTTCGCAGTTATAACGGATAAGAGGAACAATACCAAATATCCCCTGGCCGATTATGAACTCACCCCCGATGTGGCCATAATCGATCCCAATTTAGTTATCACCGTACCCCCTCACATAACAGCCGATACGGGAATGGATGTGCTGACCCATGCGATAGAAGCTTACGTATCCACCATGGCTTCCGACTATACCGATGCACTGGCCATAAAGGCCATACAGCTGGTATTTGAATACCTGCCACGGGCTTACAAAGATGGCAATGACAAAGAGGCCAGAGAAAAGATGCACAACGCGTCCTGCATAGCCGGTATGGCTTTCACCAACGCATTCCTGGGCATCAACCACAGCCTGGCACACAAGCTTGGAGGGGAATTCCACATCCCCCATGGCCGCGCCAATGCCATACTGCTTCCGCACGTGATCGAGTACAATGCTCAAAAGCCCACAAAGTTCGCTACCTGGCCCAAATACCAGCACTTTGTAGCCGATAAAAAATACGCCGAAATAGCCAAATGCCTTGGACTTCCGGCATCTACCACTCAAGAAGGGGTACGCAACCTGATCGATGCCATCGTAAATTTGATGAAGCAGCTCAACATGCCGCTCACCATTGCGGAATGCGGCGTACCGCGGGAGGAATTTGAAGCAAAGGTAAAGGAGCTTGCAGACAAGGCATTCGAAGACCAGTGCACCGTCACCAACCCCAGGATGCCGCTGGTAAGCGAACTGGAGGAAATATATAGAAAGGCTTATGGGAACTTGTCATAACCGCACCTATAACCATCAAAATTAAAAAGTTAGGAATTCTTTAATAACTAGAGGGTAATACCGCCTTGTATTTCAACAAGGTGGTATTACCCTTTAATACGTTTCCTTTCCCATAAAATATTGCATTGGCAATCTCTCAACTTTTTGTGTTTCCCGGTTCAATTTGATGCCTTTTTCATATATAGAATTCACTCAATTAATACTCACCTTAAATTGAAAGATTTGTACTATAGAAAAAAGCGGAAACAAATTCCGCTTTTCAATTAATGCCAATATTCAGTAATGAGTATTGAAATTTTTATTGCCATGAGGTTTAGTTTAATCTTTGCATAGGCAATGTCCTCAATAATACCTATACCGCCTGCGCTTAATGAACACCTTGTGTATAAACACCCCAGCCAAAAATCCGCTTATGTGCGCCCACCAAGCTACACCGCCCACACTTACACCGCCTATCCACTGTATGACCCCTGAATACAACTGGCTTATAAACCATAAAATCAGGTATATGAAGGCTGGCACATGTATGAACATGGGCAAGAAGAAAAAAGTGGGAATTAAAGTCACAATCCTGGCATGAGGAAACAAAATGAAATAAGCGCCCATGACGCCGGCAATAGCCCCCGAGGCACCAACGGTAGGCACTTTGGATGTAGGGTTGAACAAAAAATGGGTAAACCCTGCTATCAAACCGCAAAGGATATAGAATATCACAAACCTTATGCTGCCCATCATATCCTCGACGTTGTCGCCAAACAGCCACAGCACCCACATATTGCTTATGAGGTGTCCCCAGTTCCCGTGAAGAAACATGCTGGAAAAAAGCGGCATATATGTGCTAGCCTTAAAAATCTCGAATTTAGCTATGGATTTTAAAAATCTCTCAGGGATAAAGCCATACTCATATACAAACTGCGCAAACCTGACATCCGGCATCAAAGACTGGCCTATAAATACCATCACATTGATGATTATAAGCAGAACTGTTGTCAAGGGTTCACGCCTGCTGGGTATGGTATCTCTCAACGGAATCATGACAATATTTCCCCTTCTTCTCTTAAATATCCATTTTTATACTACCATTTTTATGAATTGTTTTCAATCATATTCGCTTAAAACCCCCAAAAGTAACTTTAATTATCAATGGCTATGTGTTAAACTTATTATGACAACTCGCCGTACCAATTATTCGACAAAAGGCGAGCCAATATCAATAAAAATAATATTTTGCTTAAAGGAAAGTCCTCTTCAGGCAAGCAGTTTTGTTAACTGCGATGCCTAATGTCAATAAAATTTGCTTATAAGGAAGGGACAGGCTACCATGCATCTTTTTGATGTGCTGCCGCAAAATCTGTTCTCCATTCTGGCATCCAAAAACAAATATATTTACGTGGATGCGCTGTTCGTACTGAGAAAGGCCTTCCGCCAGGAGATGACCATAAAGAAGGACGACCTTGTCTCCATGCTCATTTCCAACCTGGATGAGAAAATGCTGGGCGTCGATATGTCGGAAGAGCTGGAGGATGCGAAAGAGCCTTTAAATGAAAATAATTTGAACGGTACCAATGAAAGCAACATCAGCCTATCAGCTATCGCGCACTTTATATTAAGGCGCCTTAAAGACACCGGCTGGATCGATATAGAGTATCAGGATGACTCCTTCGAGGAAGTGGTTACGCTTCCGGATTATTCCATAAAGCTCATCAACCTGCTGTTTTCCTTTACCGACGAAAACTTGAAGGAGTATAACTCCTACGTATTTTCCACTTACTCGGCCTTAAAGACCGCCCATGAAGAGCAGGAAGACTCCAGCAATTATAACGCACTGCTCACGGCATACGAAAACACCGTTAAGCTGGTGGATGAGCTCAAGTCCCTGCACAACAACATCCGCCGCTATCATCAGGCTTTAAGCGAGTTTGCAACGGTAAACGAGGTGCTGAAAGGACACTTTGACGAATACAAAATCCTGATAAGCGACCGAATATACCACCCCTTGAAGACTCTAGACTCCATCCCTCGCTACAAGGCTCCCATACTCCGGTTCCTGCAGCGCTGGCTGACAGACAGCTCACTGCGCCAGCGTACGGTGGAGCAAGCCATGATGCGCGGTCGATACAAAAGCCGCGAAGAAGGGCATGAAGACGTCATCAGTAAAATTGGGTATATCATGGACACCTACGAGCGCCTGGACCACATACTTGAAGAGATTGACCGCAAGAACACGGCTTATACCCGGGCATCCGTCGAAAAAATGCGCTATCTTTTAAACACCGACCGCAGCATCAAGGGAAAGATTGTGGAAATCTTAAAGAGGGTTGCCGACAGCTCACAAGAAAAGCAAGAAGCCCTGGTTGCCAAACTGCAGGAAGCCGTGGAGCTGTTCCACCAGGGATACATAGACGAGAATTCATTGTATGTAAGGGCTGCACGGCACAAGAAGCTTGAAAGTCCACCCTTGCAGCTGCCGCCATCCCATGAGGACCATGAAGAGGATATAGTGAAGGAGTTCCTGGACAAAGCCAAAAAAAGCTATAACCACACCAGAATAATGGCTTTTATGAGAAATATAATGAAGGACTTCGATGTGGTATACAGCCATGAAGTTCCGCTCACCGATGATGAATCCTTCATCCTTCTCATGCTGGCCACCTTAAAGGGCTACGACCGTAAGGCGTTCTACAGGGTGGAATTTATGGACGGATACGTATATAATAATGGTTACAGAATCCCCAAAATGAGGTTTATAAGAAAGGACAAGGCCAATGTGGGTTGAAGAATACGAAAAGCTTAGCAATTCAGAAAAAGAGGAGTTCAGAAGGCTTTTGAACCTTATCCTGTCCCGCACCTTCATCATACGGGATGTTTACGATCCCAAAGAAGGGATGATGCGCGTAAACCCCGAATACCGCTTCGTAGAGCGCAACTTTGCGCTGTTCAACGAATACCTGTGGTTCTCCGGCTGGGCGCTTTACAAGGACAGCCAGTACGGAGTAATTGCCCTTGTGAACACCTACGAGTACAACCGAGTCAGACTTGACCGAAACACCACCCTCATACTGTTCATACTGCGCCTTATATTCGAAGAAGAGCGGGAAAAGGTGACCCTTCGCAAGGAGGTTTTGACTAGCACGGGCCAAATCGTCCATAAAATGCTGACGCTGGGGCTTATAAAGAAGAAGCCCTCTGACCGTGACCTTGCCGAGGCCTTACGTCAGCTGGCTTATTACAACATCATACAAAAGCTGGAAGGACGGTGGGAAGATCCTGATAACAAGCTTCTCATCCTGCCTTCTATACTCTTTGTGGTTACCAATGAAAAGATCAGCCGGATCTACGAAGCCCTCGGCGACGAAGAAGATTCTGACCAAGAGGGCAAGGAAGCCGAGGAACAAGACGTGATAAGAGGCGAGGTGGAAGAATGAAAAAGCTCACCAGGCTCCTTCTCATCAACTGGCACTACTTCTGGAAGGAGCTCATCGAATTTGATACCATAAATTTTTTGACGGGTGCTAACGCCGCCGGAAAGTCCACCATAATCGACGCCATACAGCTTCTGCTGCTTGGAGACACCAGCGGCCATTTCTTTAACAAGGCCGCCAACGACAAGTCTGCCAGGACGCTCAAAGGCTACCTCTGGGGCGAGATCGGCGACGACGGCGACGCCGGATTTAGATACTTAAGAAGCGGCAGGTTCACCAGCTATATAGCCTGTGAGTTTTACGATGACTTCAAAGACAACTGGTTTACCCTTGGAGTGGTGTTTGACTGCTACGACGATGGCACATTTGAACACCGGTTCTTTATACTGGATGACTCCTTGCCCGAGAACCACTTTATTCAAAACAATACCCCCATGTCTTTTAAAGAGCTGCGCAGCTACCTTATGAAGAACTACAAAAGAGGAAAGTTCCAGTTCCCAGAAACAAATCGCGGGTACCAGGAGATACTCAGGGGCAAGCTGGGTGGCCTTAAATCAAAGTATTTCAGCTTATTCAAAAAGGCCGTACCCTTCTCCCCCATCGCCGACATCGAGTCCTTCATCACCAATGACGTGTGCGACATAAAAGGCCCTGTCGACATAAGCCTTATGCAGGACAACATCCGCTATTACAAGAGGCTGGAACAGGACGCAGAAATGATGATGAAGCGCATAGCCGCCCTGGAGGATATCCAGCAAAAATACAACGCCTATATGGAAGAAAAGCAGAGGTTTTTGATACACAGCTACATCATAGAGCGGGCCCAGCTTCAGATGGCGCTTGATGAGGTGGCACGGCTCGAAAAAGCCTATAGCGACAACCAGCAGAAAATAAACGAAATGGAGGCCAAAATAAACA
>JAMNZI010000231.1 GCA_023622385.1 Bacillota bacterium
CACGATTAACATGAAATAAAATTTTTTCTGAAAGGGGATTATCTATGGGTGTAATGGAATCTATTATTGAGAAGGCTAAATCATGTAAAAAGCGCATAGTGCTTCCAGAAAGCAATGATGAAAGGACGCTGAAAGCGGCAGAAATAGTGATGAGGGAGGGCATAGCCGACATAATCCTGCTGGGCAAAAAAGAGGAGATCTATAAAAAGGCGGCAGGATTGGATATAGCGGCTGCCACAATTATAGAGCCGGAGGGCTCGGATAAATTTGACCTTTACGTCGATCAGTTGGTGGAGTTGCGAAAACACAAAGGGATGACCCCGGATAAAGCCAGGGAGCTCATGAAAAACCCGCTGTATTATGGTTCCATGATGGTCAAGCTGGGCGATGCAGATGGAATGGTGGCGGGTGCGGTGCACAGCACGCCGGATGTATGGAGGCCGGTTTTGCAGATCATAAAGACCATGCCGGGGATATCGGTGGCATCCAGCTGTTTCCTCATTGAGGTGCCCGATTGCCCATACGGTGAAAACGGAGTGTTCATCTATGCCGACTGCGGTCTGAATCCTAACCCTACGGCGGAGGAGCTGGCGGCTATTGCTGTATCTGCAGCCAGGACCGCTAAAGTGCTGGTGGGTATGGAACCACGAGTAGCCATGCTCTCCTTCTCAACAAAGGGGAGCGCCGAGCATGAATCGGTTGTCAAGGTAAGAGAGGCCACACGGATAGCCAAAGAGATGATGCCTGACCTGCTCATAGACGGCGAGCTGCAGGTTGATGCTGCTCTGGATATGGAAGTGGCCAAGAAGAAATGTCCTGGCAGTCCGGTAGGGGGCAGGGCAAATGTATTGATATTCCCTGACCTTAACGCCGGCAATATTGCGTACAAGCTCACTCAGAGGCTGGCCAAGGCCATGGCGTTGGGACCGCTGAGCCAGGGGCTGGCCAAGCCGGTAAACGACCTGTCAAGGGGCTGCAGCGCCGAGGACATCGCCAACGTGGTGGCCATTACGGCTGTTGAGGCCCAACAACAGTGAAGGGGAGGGACGCGGGATGAAGGTGCTGGTCATCAATGCCGGTAGTTCATCGCTGAAGTATCAGCTTATCGATATGACCGATGAAACGGTTTTGGCCAAAGGCAATGCCGAACGAATAGGGATAGACAACTCTGTGCTGTCACATACACCGGCTGGGAAGGAAAAGGTTGAGATAAGGACCGACATCAAGGACCACGTGCAGGCCGTGAGAATGGTCATAGATGCGCTGGTGCACCCCGAATACGGGGTGATCAAAGACATGTCCGAGATTTCGGCGGTAGGGCACAGGGTTGTTCATGGCGGCGAGAAGTTTTCGGGTTCGGTGGTAATAGACGACGATGTAATGGAGGCTATAAGAGCAAACAGTGAGCTGGCGCCCCTTCACAATCCTGCCAATATAACCGGCATAGAGGCATGCAAAAGCGTTATGCCCAATACGCCCATGGTGGCCGTTTTTGATACGGCATTCCATCAGACTATGCCCAGGGAATCCTACATATATGCCATTCCATACAGCGCTTATGAAAAATACGGCATAAGGCGCTACGGATTCCACGGTACTTCGCACAAGTACGTATCGCTAAAGGCTGCCAGGCTCATGGATAGGCCGATAGAAGAGCTGAAAATAGTCACGTGCCATTTGGGCAACGGGTCCAGCATCACTGCTGTTAAAAACGGCAAGTCGGTGGACACCAGCATGGGGTTTACCCCTCTGGAAGGGCTGCCCATGGGTACACGCTGCGGTGTAATTGATCCGGCAATTATCACTTTCCTTATGGAAAAAGAGAACATGACCTATCAGCAGATCAATCATTATTTGAATAAGGAATCGGGGGTACTGGGCATATCAGGCGTGAGCAGCGATTTCAGAGACTTGGAAGCGGCTGCTCGAGAGGGGAATGAGCGGGCAAAGCTGGCCCTGGACATTTTTGCCTACTCCATCAAGAAGTACATTGGAGCATACGCCGCGGCTATGGGTGGGTTGGACTGCGTAGTCTTTACGGCAGGCATAGGCGAAAACAATCCTTACATCCGCCAGAAAGCCTGTGAAGGTTTGGAGTTTCTTGGCATAAAGATTGATGAGGAAAAGAATCAACGTATGGTTGGTAGAATGGGGCGAGAAGGCGAGATATCCACTGCAGACTCGACAGTGAAGGTTTTGGTGATTCCAACAAATGAAGAGCTGATGATAGCGAGAGAGACTGTAGAATTGGTTGGTTGATGCGGGATTTCATGGGTGCACAGCAAAGCCAGGAAGGCCATCGTTTATTTTAGAGCAATTGAGTACCGCAATTGGTATTGTAATTAATTGCATAAATGGATATCAAGGGACTATCCTTGATATCCATTTATTTTTGGTTCGATTTGAAAAATATTGGCAAAATAGTTTACAAGAATTCTGCAGAAAGCCTCGTCCTTGTAGGGCGGGGATGAATGCAAGGGTTGAAACTGAGAACCAAGTATGATATAATTAAACCAAATCTTGGAATTAAGAAGGTTGG
>JAMNZI010000150.1 GCA_023622385.1 Bacillota bacterium
CTTGGTTCGTAGTGCTAGAGCCATTTAATCTTGATTTTGGTGTAAAGTTAAATTTTGCTTTTCAAAACGAAATTTTATTGAATGTGAGCTGCAAAATTAGTCAGTCGCTTGATACCGCGGCAATTTGGAAGAAAAAATGACAGTAAGCGAAAAATTACATGCATAAGCGTTACTTTATCAAGCTACATTGAGCAAATTAAGTTTGCAGCAGAATCAATCTTTAACCCTTTTTGCCTGACGCATTTGGTTATTTTGTGGAATGCTGAAGCATAATATGCTATAATTGTCACTAGGATGAGCAAGGAGAACGGCTCTTGCTTTGTCCATTGTGTTGAAAATAAATCCTTCTATTCTCAATACGGTGATGGTTGCCGCAACGACCAGCCGAAAGGGGTGTAAACATGGACGATTTGCAGCAACGTGCAGCCTATCTGGTGGAAAGGCTGTTGGCCTTTGCGCTGGCCAATGACATGATATCCAGGTTTGATGTCACCTATACCAGGAATCTGCTGCTGGACCTTCTAAAGATAGACCAGCCTTATCCGCAGCCTATAGATCTTGAAAGCCTGGAGGTGCCTGAGACGGCAACGCCTATACTTGAAGAGTTGTTGGATTATGCCGTTCAGCGAGGGCTTATACCTGAGGACACTCTTACCTATAGGGACCTGTTTGACACGCGTATAATGGGCCTTTTGATGCCAAAGCCGTCGGAGGTCATCGAGCGGTTTAACAGGATAAAGGCCGAGAAGGGTGTCAAAGCCGCCACCGATGATTTCTACAATCTCTGCCAAAAGTCCGATTACATACGCGTAAGTCGCATTGCCCGCAACATAAAGTGGCAGTATGAGAGTGAATTTGGCCAGCTGGAGATAACCATAAACCTTACGAAACCTGAGAAAGACCCTAGGGAAATAGCTGCTCTTAAAAATGCTCCCCAGGTGGGATATCCGAAATGCTTGTTGTGTCCTGAAAATGTAGGCTATGCTGGACGGGTCAACCATCCGGCGCGGCAGACCCTTCGGTTATTGCCCATAAAGCTTAAGGGAGAGCAGTGGTACTTCCAATATTCGCCTTATGTGTATTATAACCAGCACTGCATTGTGCTGAGCGAGCAGCATGTGCCCATGAAAATCAGCCGGGAGACGTTTGAACGCCTTTTTGAATTTCTCGAGTATTTCCCCCATTATTTCATTGGCTCCAATGCCGACCTTCCCATTGTGGGTGGGTCCATACTCAATCACGATCACTTCCAAGGCGGTTACTATACTTTCCCAATGGAAAAGGCGCCTGTTGAGTATTATCTCAGATCGCAAGAATATCCTGATGTTACGATAGGCGTGATTCATTGGCCTATGTCAGTTGTGCGGCTTCGTCATGCAAAGCCTCAGGTGCTGGTAGAGCTGGCCGATAAGCTGCTTCACCTGTGGAGGGGTTACTCCGACCCGTCGGTGGATATTTTGGCATTCACCACAAATGAAAAAGGGGAGAAAGTGCCCCACAACACCATTACCCCGATTGCCAGGATAGGCAAGGATGGTCTCTATGAGCTTGACCTTGTGTTCAGGAATAACCGTACCAGCAAACAGCATCCGATGGGCATATTCCATCCTCATCAGGAACTCCACCACATAAAGAAGGAAAATATAGGGCTTATCGAGGTAATGGGGCTGTTTATACTTCCCGGTCGTTTGAGGGATGAGCTTGCAGATATCTGCGATATATTGACCGGCAAAAAAACTTTAAGCGATGATATCTATCAGGAGTCGCATCCACTCAACAAACACCTCCATTGGATTAAAGAATTGATTAGTAAGTACGGCACCAATCTTGATGATGAAGCTGCCCGCAGGATAATCAAGGATTCGGTGGGCGAGAAGTGCCTGCAGGTGTTGCATCATGCCGGCGTGTTTAAGGCTACGAAAGAAGGGCGTCAGGCCTTTGACCGCTTCCTGGAGACGGCCGGAATAAGAAGGGTTTGACTGGCTTTACCGTCGACGGAGCGCTTTTAATGTGTATGTGTATATTTTATATCTTCTACAAGATGGAGATGAATTGCGGGTAAAAATATATGTACACCAAAGTAACTGGCGAGTCTGCGGCTAAGCAGGCAGTCAGCAGTGAGCGTGTGAGTCACAACATCTCTGGATGTGATGTGGCGATGTGATTCACGCTGTATACCAGCTAGTAAATACACGGCATATTAGCAAATGCGCTATTCAGATAAAGCGTTTTAAGTTGGGAGGTAAAGATGCCATGATAACTTGGGAGTTGCTCAGGGAAAAGCTGAGTACCGAAAAGGGTAGGACTTTATTGGCAAAGCTCTACGGCCAGGCCCCGGAAATCATCGAAAAGCAGATTAACAGGTATGTACAGGCTGTTGTGCGTTACCGCCAATTCTTTCCACATGAGTCTCAAAAGGGGTTTTACATGTTCAGCACCCCTGGGCGCACCGAAATCGGCGGAAACCACACCGACCACAATGCAGGAAGGGTACTGGCGGCAGGCGTCAGCCTGGACGCCATCGC
>JAMNZI010000135.1 GCA_023622385.1 Bacillota bacterium
TATCCATTGATGAACGAAGAGCTATTTTTACAGTGCCGTATGAGTGCAAGGCTTTTGTAGAAGCCACTGGCGTTGATGTCTTGGCTGTGGGCCATTGGTATCGCCCATGACGTGTATAAAGTGGGGGACCTAATTGGACTTTAAATGGTTGGTAGATATTATAAAATTGATGGATGTACCGCTGAGGTTTTGGAATGGAGGTCAACGGCGTCGGAAGATGTGGCGACAAGTTTCGGATGGCTTGCCACAAAGCCTATAGACGGGCTCCTACAGCAAATTTGCTGTTATACTGTAACAAAAATTATAGGGGGGATAATTATGTCCAAACAAAGATTTGCTGTTGCACCGGATGGTGTAGATCCTGATAAGGTACCTAAAAAAAGGCTTTGTACTGGAGAGCAAATTCCCGCTATTGGATTTGGTACCTTCGGGTCTGATCACGCTTCAGCGGAAGAGGTAGCTGAAGCTGTACGAGGCGCCATTTCGGTCGGATACAGGTTTATTGATTGTGCCGCTGTATATGGCAATGAGCACGCCATTGGAGAAGTATTACAAGAAGTCATGCAAGCAGGTATAAGGCGTGAAGAGCTGTGGATCACGTCCAAACTTTGGAACGATATGCACGGCGATGGAGACGTGTTGATTGCTTGTGCAAAAACATTAAAGGATTTAAAGCTTGAATATCTTGACCTTTATTTAGTGCATTGGCCTTTTCCAAATGCTCATCCACCGGGGTGCGATGTGAATCATCGCGATCCAAATGCAAGGCCATATATTCATGAGGAGTTTATGAGGACTTGGCGGCAGATGGAGAGACTGGTCAAAGCAGGACTGGTAAGGCACATTGGCACATCCAATATGACTATTCCCAAACTTAAGCTTCTGTTAAGAGATGCAGAGATAAAACCAGTATGCAATCAGATGGAACTCCATCCTCACTTTCAGCAACCTGAGCTTTTTAAGTTCCTGGAAGAGAATGGGATTACGCCTATAGGTTTTTGCCCTCTGGGTTCACCCAATCGTCCTGAACGCGATAGGACGCCGGAAGATACTGTTGTTCTTGAAGACCCTGTCATAAACAAAATAGCCGAAAGGCATAATGTTCATCCTGCCGCTATATGCCTTAAATGGGCTGTACAACGTGGTCAGATACCCATTCCTTTCTCTACAAAGCGTCAGCATTATCTCAGCAACATTAAGAGCGTGGTTGAGGATCCACTAACTGAAGAGGAGATGAAAGAAATAGAGGCCATTGATAAAAACTGTCGCTTGATTAAAGGTCAGGTATTTTTGTGGGAAGGTGCAAAGGATTGGCGAGATCTGTGGGATGAAAACGGGGATATTGTGACCTAAAGCTATAAGCTAACCTCTGTAAAATAAATAACTATGAGGTGATTTATATTATGGAAAAATGGGAAACTATCGAGAAGGGACCTTTCGAGCCAACGTGGGAATCGTTAAGGGGGTATGAATGCCCTGATTGGTTCAGAGATGCAAAACTAGGAATCTGGGCCCATTGGGGGCCACAATCGGTCCCGATGTATGGGGATTGGTATGCTAGGAATATGTATATCGAGGGAAGTGATCAATATTACCATCACTGGAGAGTATATGGTCATCCCTCCAAGCACGGTTGGAAGGACATGGTCAAGTTATGGAAAGCCGAAAATTTTGATCCAGAAGCTTTAATGGATTTGTATGTAAAGGCGGGGGCTAAATATTTCTGCGTTTTGGCCGTACACCATGATAATTTTGACAATTGGGATTCAGCACATAATAGATGGAATGCTGTCAACGTTGGACCAAGGAAAGATATTGTGGGAATGTTTGAGAAAGCTGCACGAAAACGTGGACTTCCATTTGGAGTGACGGAACATCTTGGAGCTTCGTTTTCCTGGTGGGCGGTAAACAAGGGGTGCGATAAATCAGGGCCTTATGCTGGAGTTCCTTACGATGGGAATAACCCAGAGTATGAAGATTTCTATCATCCCAACAGAGATGAATACTTGAAACAGCAAGAATCGGATTTGATATGGTATACTGAAAATTCGTGGTGGCACAACCACTGGTTCGATAGGATAAAGGATTTAATTGATAAATACAAGCCCGACCTTCTTTATTCAGATGGTCCCTTACCCTTTGATAGATATGGACTAGGGATTGTTGCTCATCTCTATAATACCAGCATTAAAGAACATGACGGTGTAAATCATGCAGTATATACTCAAAAGGATACAAATCCTTTGGTTTATACAATAGGCGTTCTTGACATTGAGCGGAGTGTGCAAAAAGATAAATTTCCACATCCATGGCAGACAGATACATGTGTAGGCGGATGGTTTTATGATGTACGTCAGAAATATAAGAGTGCCAAGCAAGTAATTGAAATGTTGGTAGATATTGTGGCTAAAAATGGCAACCTGCTGCTCAATTTTCCTCTACGCCCTGACGGAACTTTAGATGATGAATGCATTAATATATTAAACAAGATGGCAGAATGGATTAAAATCAATGGCGAAGGAATATATGGCACACGCCCATGGTATATAGCACAAGAAGGTAGTACGACTGTACAGCCTAAACATAGGTTTGATGAACCGGAGGTAGAATATACTCCTCTGGATTACCGTTTTACGCAAAAAGGTAAATGCATATATGCTTTTCAACTCGGATGGCCTGAGGATGGTACTGCATTGATAAAAAGCTTTGCTGCAGGGCGAAATGGTCCTCTACTCCATGTATTAAATATTGAAAAGGTGGAATTGTTGGGTTATGATGGTAAGATTAATTTTGAACTTACGAAAGAGGGTTTACTTTTGACAGGGCTGCCTAAAGAAAGACCTGTAGAATATGCCCACTGTTTTAAAATCAGTTGTAAATAGTGGTTTGCAGCTGTAGTCTGCTCAATGCAAATTGAAAGCTGAAAACCACAGTTAAAAATTGTAGAAGGGGTAGTATTGAAATCACAACAGATTTTACCCCATGGCTAAATATACCTTTTTATTGTCAGATATTCGGAGGCTGTAAAATATGAAGCTTCTCCTATGTTAGAAATATAAAAGCATAGGAGGAGCTTTTATGGCAATAAAAAGAATAATAACAACAGAAGACATTAAAGGATACTATTAAAATTTGGGAAGAAAGTCAAATTTGTAGGAGAGAATAGGGTTATGTCTTTAGCGGATGGAATGGCTGGCATAAATCTTGCAATGCCACCGAGAGTACCTCGTACAGAATATTCAGTAGAATCCCATTGGGCTGTGGTGAAGGCTGTTACTGGTATTGATGTAGATGAACATAGCCCTGTAGAAGTGCAGAATCAAGCGCGTGATGTACGTGTGTTGATGTTTGGGACAAAAGAAGATATTCGTGTTGAAGTGGAGCGCTGTATGCGAATTGGCAAGAGTTGTCCCGGTTACTTCATGGCTGTGGGTAATCACATTCCTCCCAATACGCCGGTAGAAAATGTGCTTTACTATAATGAGGTATATGAAGAATTGAGTCGCAGGTAAAATTTATTTACTCCAAATTTTGTTAAAAATAAGAAGGAGAGTATGTCAACAACAAAACTGGACCAGATTTTGTGTTTTCACGGAAGCCTAACCCTGCATTTCTTGCCGGTGATAGTTGAGATCTTGATGCCGTAGAGAAAGACCTTCGAAAGACGATGGAGATATGTACACGCTACGGTTGCCCGCTAGAGTTTATTTTAAAGGATATAAGTACTGTGCGTTATCAGCCTCAAAGGCTTTGGGAATGGGCCGATATAGCTATGAAGGTAGTACAAGGGTAGCAATTTGGCAATATGTCAAAGGAGTTTATCATGGAACGATACATAAAGCAATTAAAGGAGATATGGCAATGCCGATTATTTGAGAAGGGGGATCGTCATGGAACATAGTGTAAAAAAGCTTAGGGCGATGCGTAAGAATAAAGCCCCGGGCTATTGGGGAAACAGGATCTTATACCAGTTTGAGTATGGGTTCAAGCTATCGGAGGTTAAAGGCCATCAGTTTGATAGCCTGCTTTCAAAAGCCATCGATTTTGTGTACGGGGAGTTCACCAAAGAAGGTGCCATCACAAGGTCTACCTGTGAAAAAGCGGAGGAGATGATGGCACAGCTTTCACAGGAAGCCAAGAGATTTAAAGTTATCTGCGCTGCTCATGCTCATATCGACATGAACTGGATGTGGCGCTGGGACGAGACGGTGATGGTTGTCCTTGATACCTTTAGAACAGTGCTCAACCTGATGAAGGAGTATCCTGACTTTACCTTTTCGCAGTCACAGGCATCCGTATATAAGATACTGGAGGATTATGCACCCGAGATGCTACAAGAGGTTAAAAGCAGGGTTAAGGAAGGGCGCTGGGAGGTTACAGCCTCTACATGGGTTGAGGCTGATAAGAATATGCCCAACGGCGAAAGCATGGCCAGGCACATTCTGTATACTAAGAGATATCTATCGAAGCTTTTGGATATAGATCCCGAGGTTTTAAACCTCGACTTTGAGCCCGATACCTTTGGCCACAGTCAGAATGTGCCCGAAATCCTGTGCAGGGGGGGAGTGAAGTATTACTACCACTGCAGGGGTTACGAAGGGCCTTACATCTACAAATGGGTAGCGCCATCTGGGAATTATATAATAGCATATCGCGAACCGTTCTGGTACAACGCTGAGATTGGCCCAGATATGGCTTTATATGTACCTAAGTTGTGCGCCCAGCATAATTTGGACACAATGCTGAAGGTGTACGGTGTGGGTGACCACGGCGGCGGGCCCACCCGCAGGGATCTGGAGCGGATCATTGATATGAATAATTGGCCGGTATTTCCGCAGATCCGCTTTGGCACGTTTGCAGAGTTTTACAGGTTGGTGGAGAGGATTGCCGATGAGCTACCCGAAGTGAAGGGCGAGCGCAATTTCATATTTACAGGCTGCTATACCAGCCAATCCAGGATTAAGATGGCCAACCGTATCAGCGAGGCTGCGTTAAATGAGGCAGAGCTATTCAACGTGTTTTCCAGCTTTTGCGCTGGATATAGATATGATGGCAAGGCGTTTGAAAGGGCATGGCGCAATGTACTTTTCAATCAGTTCCACGACATCATTCCTGGTTCGTGTGTAATAGATAGTAGGGAATATGCCATGGGGCTTTTCCAAGAGGCCATGGCTGTAGCCAACAGCAGAAGGAGCTTATCGCTTCAAGCCATTGCGGCGCAGATAGATACTTCAGGGCTTATGGCATTTGAAGAGGACGATAAGGACAGCATATCTGAGGGAGCTGGAGCTGGGTTTGGTGCAGCGCAGTTTAAGGTGAGCCAGGCTGATAGGGGGCGAGGGAAGACACGTATATTCCACGTATTCAATCCTGCTCCGGTGGAAAGAGAAGAAGCGGCTGAGATAGTGGTTTGGGATTGGTTGGGCGACGTAGAGAGGATGATGTTCACAGATGCTCAAGGCAACAGAGTGGAGCATCAGCTTCTGGACAAAGGTTTTAACTCTTATTGGGGACATCACTACATGAGGGTGCTCATTAAGGCTAAAGTTCCGGCATGTGGGTATAACACTTACATTCTGAGGGAAGATGACGAGAAGGAGACGGCACTACCCTTGCCCATGGATCCGCGAACAGAGGGTATAGACCAGTTTATCCTTGAGAACGATTATTTAAGGGCTGTGTTCAGTAGCCGTGATGCGTCCATCGTATCATTGGTGGATAAGACTACTGGAGAGGAATTTGTAAAGGCAAGGCCTGCTGGCATATTCAGGCTGATTGAAGAGGACTCAAGCAAGGGTGGGACAGCATGGGTTGTAGGGCGCCATATGGACGCTATTGATTTAACTCACGGCGTTAAAGTTAAAAAAGTGACGTATGGTGCAGGCAATATTAGGCAGTCAATTGTATATGAATGCTCTTTTAGGAATTCCAACCTAAAGGTTATAGTGTCGCTGGATTATAACAGCCCTGTATTGCGCTATGATGTGCAGTGCGATTGGCATGAGGTGGGTAAACCGGATGTAAAAGAAGTACCTCAGCTCAGTTTCTACATGCCTCTCGGCTATGAATGTGCGTATTATAAATACGATATTCCTTTTGGCGTCATAAAGCGGGAGGGCATGGAGAGGGATGTTCCTGCCAACAGCTGGGCCGTGGGTGTAAGGAAGCAGCCGGATGGGAAATCGGTAATGCTTGTCACCGATAGCAAATATGGGTTCAGGTGCGTGGATGACTCCATGTCCATAACCTTAATACGCAGCTCTTACGATCCGGATCCTTATCCTGAGTTTGGGATACATAACTTCAGTTTTGCCGTATGTCTGGTGGATAATGCCAGCAACAAAGAGCTTATCCAGAAGGCATATAACTTCAATCATCCGTTAAGCGTTATTTCCTCGTCTGTGCACCAAGGCTCAGTGCCTGCTTCAGGCAGCTTTATGAGCTTGGAGGAGGGGGATGTGGTGCTTTCAGCCGTTAAGATGGCAGAGGACCAGGAGAGAACGAGGCGGGTTGTGATAAGGGCTTATGAGGCTGAAGGCAAGGCTGCCAAAGCTATATTTAGGCTATGGAAGGCTCCGGCGAGGGCTTATTATGTGGATTTAAATGAGTGCAGGATAGATGGTAACCTTAGCATTTCTGTTGATGGTCCGTATGTATCATTCGAGGTACAACCCTATAGCGTAGCAAGCATATGCGTCGAATTTGACGAATAAAAAATGTGCTGTGAAAATCCCTGGCTAAGTCAGTCAGGGATTTTCCTTTCCATATATTGACGTGTCCACCATGCTGCATTATAATAATAATTGAACTGTTTCAATTTTGGAAGAATATACAGGAGACAGGCATGGCTGTAACCATACGCGATGTGGCAAAGCGAGCGGGGGTATCTCTGGGTACCGTATCCCGATATCTCAATGGGTATAAGCTTCGCGAGGAAAACCGTATAAAAGTTGAGAAAGCTATTCAGGAGTTGGGTTTCAAGCAAAACATCATAGCAAAAGGGCTCAAAAGCAACCGTTCTATGACTATTGGAGTGGTCATCGACGATTTTACAAATATTTTTTGCACTTCTATCGTAACTGCCATAGAAAGGACTGTGGAAAGGGAGAATTATAGCATAATACTGTGCGATTACGAGGGCGATACTGAGAAGCTGCAGCAGAAGCTGAATTTTTTAAGGGATCGTTTTGTTGATGGGCTTATCCTTTTTTCCAATAACGTCCATTTGAGCATAATGGACGAGTATATTCGTGATGGGATACCAATAGTAATAGTAAATGAAGATATTCCCGGCTTTAATACCGATAAAGTACTGGTGGATAACGTTGGGGCTTCTTTCCGAGCGGTTGAGAGGTTTATTCACTCCAATCATACCCAAATTGCCATAATAAATGGGCCACATGATTCTTGGGTCAGCCAGCAAAGATTTGAGGGGTACAGGCAGGCGTTGGAGGCCTATAACCTGCCGGTTGAATCCCGGTGGATCAAGTATGGCAATTTCACGACGGTAGGAGGTTATCTGGCAGCAAAGGAATTTTTTAAAGGGGCAGATGTCCCTACAGCTTTATACGTGACCAATTATTACATGACGTTGGGGGCTGTAATGGCTATCCATGAACTAAACATCAAGGTTCCGCAGGAGCTATCTCTTATAGGCTTTGATTACTTTGAGCTGTCAGATGTCATAAAGCCTTCTTTAACGGTCATTGAACAGCCAACGTTAAAAATGGGTGAAATAGCTGGCAATCTCATATTGAAGAGGATAAAGGGGGATTATACAGGTTATCCTGAGGTACACAAACTTCATACCAGGATGATTATAAGGGATTCGGTGAGAATTATCTCTTAGCCTTAGCTATCAAGGTAGACTTCAATGTTAAAATAAACTTAATAAACTTAGATGTATTCATTTAAATGTGCTGTGTAATTGTTTGGCCTGTGATTTGAAACGTTTCAATTTTAAAATTAATATATCAGGAACAAGTATATTTTAGTGTATATTTTAATGATATTTTTGGCTGCATGTTTTCTCAAAAAGCAAAAAACAAATTTAATTTAAGATGGGAAGGGAAATGACATGGGTAAACTGCGGTTCAGACAGGTTCATCTGGACTTTCATACCTCCGAGAAGATAGTGGAGGTGGGGGATGCTTTTGATCCACAGGAGTTTGCAAACACCTTGAAACAAGCAGGGGTTGATTCCATCACCTGTTTTGCCAGATGCCACCACGGCATGATTTACTATGATACCAAATTTCCTGCTAGACATCCCGGGCTCAAGAGAGACCTCCTGCGGGAGCAGATAGAGGCGTGTCATAGGGTGGGTATTCGAGTGCCCATCTACATAACCGTGGGATGGGATGAGTACATGGCAAAGCGACACCCCGAATGGTTGGAGAGGATGCCAGATGGCAGGCCTTATGGTGCGGGACCTCTGGAGGCGGGGTGGAAACACCTGTGTTTTAATACGCCCTACGTAGATTATGTAGAGGAACAGACCATTGAAGTGTTAGAAAAATTTGGGGATGAAGTGGATGGCCTGTTTTTTGACATAATAGTTCAGCATCCTTGCTGTTGCAGCTATTGCATGGAGGGGATGGAACGGGCGGGATTAAACCCTGAAGATCCGGAGGATCGCAAGAGATTTGCCAAACAGGTGCTGGATGCTTTCAAGAGAAGGATGACGGCCACTGTGCGCAGATACAATAAAGATTGCACCATTTTCTACAACGCAGGGCACATTGGCCCCTCGATTAGGGATACGCTGGATACATATACTCATTTGGAGCTGGAATCCCTACCTAGCGGTGGATGGGGATACGAGCATTTTCCTATCACCGTACGATATGCCAGAAATCTGGGATGCGAATATCTGGGTATGACCGGTAGATTTCATAAGTCATGGGCCGATTTTGGTGGGTTCAAGAATCAGGCGGCCCTCGAGTACGAATGCTTTACAGCTTTGGCCCATGGAGCCAAGTGCTCCATAGGCGACCAGCTTCATCCCAGCGGAGCTATAAATAAAGCCACATACAAGCTAATTGGTAGCGTGTATAACCAGGTAAAAGAGAAGGAACCATGGTGTGATGATGTCACAGCGGTGACCGAGATAGGGGTGTTTACGCCTGAGGCGATTGAGGAGTCGGATGTGCGCCTTCATCCATCCTTAAGAGGCGCTTATAAAATGCTGGAGGAGTCGCACTATCAGTTTGATGTAATCGATGAGCATATGGATTTCAGCCGCTATAGGGTTATCATTCTTCCCGATGTGATCACCCTGGATGAGCGTTTAAAAGATAAACTTGAAAGTTACGTTGCAAACGGTGGCAAGCTGTTGCTTTCGTATAGATCTGGAATGTCAAGAGGGCAGCAACAATTTGTGCTGTCGGGCATGGGGATTGATTTGGTGGGGGATGCTCAATACTCGCCCGACTACGTGGTGGCAGGTGAGGCTTTAAATCAGGGCCTATTTGATACTGAATATGTCATGTATGACAGGGGCTTATGGGTAAAGCCTCAAAAAGGAACCGAGGTACTGGCTTCAATCTGGAATCCCTATTTCAACAGAAGCTATAAGCATTTTTGTTCCCATCGCCAGACGCCACCTGAAAAGGAAAGCGATTATCCGGCCATTACCCATAACGGTTCCATCATCTACTTTGCACATCCTATCTTTTCAATGTATCATAAGCACGGCGCAAGGGTTTATAAACAGTTGGTGATAAATGCTTTGAGGCTGCTTTTACCCAATAAGCTGGTAGAAACCAATGCTCCCACCACGGCGCATATAGTCTTAAATTATCAGGAACCGTATAATCGATATGTCCTCCATATCCTCCACTATATCCCCCAAAGGCGCTGTGAGGAGATAGATATTGTAGAGGACGTCATTCCCTTGTATAACGTAGAGGTGAAGGTAAAGCTTCCTTTAAAGCCTGAAAGGGTATATTGTGCCCCTAAAGGTCAGCAGCTCAACTTTGAATATACGGATGGGTATGTAAAGGTAGTGGTGCCGAAGGTAACTGGGCATGAAATGGTGGTATTTGAACAAGGCGTAAAGTGATGAGATGTGGTCTATGCCTGTGAAAATTGATATGGTGCCGTTGGATAAATATATGCCCAAAAGCGGCTGGGCTGGAGGAACCTTGCTGCCAAATTGTAAATTTTGCTTTAAGCAATAAAATAAATTTTTTACGTTAAGGTTAAAAGTCTAAATACATAAAAGAGGAGGAGAGATTTATGGCAAATGTTGAAGGCATGAAATTGATTCCGCCGCACAATAGGTTTAAAGGGAGTATGCCCAAAATCGGTATACGTCCTACTATCGACGGAAGGCGGCGGGGCGTCAGGGAATCTCTGGAAGAGCAGACCATGAACATGGCTAAGACGGTGGCTAAGTTTCTGGAGGAAAACGTAAGGCACTACAATGGCATGCCGGTGGAATGCGTGATTGCCGATACCTGCATTGGTGGGGTGGCTGAGGCTGCGCAGGCGGCCGAGAAGTTTGCCCGTGAAGGGGTGGGCGTGTCCATTACCGTAACGCCATGCTGGTGTTATGGGGCCGAGACCATGGACATGGATCCTTTCATCCCAAAAGCCGTATGGGGCTTTAACGGGACCGAACGCCCGGGAGCTGTATACCTTGCTGCTGTGCTGGCAGCTCACAATCAGAAAGGTTTGCCTGCCTTTGGCATATACGGCAAGGACGTGCAAGATGCCGGCGATACCACTATTCCCGATGACGTGAAAGAGAAGCTTTTAAAGTTTACTAAAGCTGCTTTGGCCGTGGCAAACATGAGAGGCAAATCTTATCTTTCCATAGGCGGGGTATCCATGGGCATTGCTGGCTCCATCGTCAATCCCGATTTCTTTGAGAGCTATCTGGGAATGCGCGTGGAATACGTGGATATGAGCGAGTTTATAAGGCGCATTGAAGAGGGAATTTACGATAAAGAAGAGTTCGAGCGTGCCTTGCGGTGGGTGAAGGCAAACTGCAAAGAGGGCCCCGACAACAACCCGCCAGAAATGCAGGTTTCCAGGGAGAAAAAGGATAAGGACTGGGAAATGGTCATAAAGATGGCCATGATTGCTCGGGACCTCATGGTAGGCAACCCCAGATTAGCAGAGATGGGATTCGAAGAAGAAGCCCTGGGGCACAATGCCATCTTAGCAGGATTCCAAGGGCAGAGGCAGTGGACTGACCACTTCCCCAACGGCGATTTCATGGAGACCATGCTCAACTCCTCGTTTGACTGGAACGGCATAAGGCAGCCTTATATCCTTGCCACCGAGAATGATTCGTTGAACGGAGTTGCCATGCTGTTTGGGCATCTGCTTACCGGTACGGCCCAGATTTTTGCCGATGTGAGGACTTATTGGAGTCCTGAGGCGGTGAAGCGCGTAACGGGTAAGGAATTGACGGGGCTGGCAGCCAATGGCATTATACACCTTATCAATTCCGGGTCTGCGGCATTGGACGGTACAGGTGAGCAAACCAAGGACGGCAAGCCGGTCATTAAGCCTTTCTGGGAAGTGACGCCTGAGGAGGTTGCCCGGTGCTTAGATGCAACTCAGTTCAGGTACGCTAGCCTGGGGTACTTCCGTGGTGGCGGCTTTTCAACCGACTTTACCACCAGAGGCGGGATGCCGGTTACCCTGGTGAGGATAAACATTGTGAAAGGGTTAGGTCCGGTGCTGCAGCTGGCGGAAGGGTATACGGTGGAGTTGCCCGAAGATGTGCATGATATACTCGATAGGCGTACCGATCCCACATGGCCTACTACGTGGTTTGCTCCCATACTGACGGGTAAGGGTGCCTTTAAGGATGTGTACACCGTTATGAACAGCTGGGGTGCTAACCATGGGGCTGTGTGCTACGGCCATATTGGAGCAGAGCTTATTACTTTGGCCTCTATGTTAAGGATTCCCGTGTGCATGCACAATGTCTCGGAGGAGAGGATATTCAGACCCTCCGCATGGAATGCGTTTGGCACAAACGATTTGGAGGGCGCCGACTACAGGGC
>JAMNZI010000147.1 GCA_023622385.1 Bacillota bacterium
AACATCAAAGCCTGCAAAGCGCAGAGCTTCCAACAGCTCATGAGGGGCGCTAAAACGGGGATAACCGCTGTAACCCCTATCCGGGGTTCCCACTGTGGTCTCAAAGTTGGCAAGGGCAATATCGGCTTTTTCAATATATGGCTTTATCTCCTCAAACACTCCTTTAAAGTCATAACCTCCGCCCGGCATCTCAGCAGCTTTTATCTGGGGCATATGCACCATGATATCCCCCACGGCGCTTATGAGCAGCGTCGATGTTTTGCTCAAAAGCGCCGGCTCCTGTTCAGGGATCAAATCGTCCGGCGCTTCCCGGGGCTGTTGTGGATCGGCATCAGGCGCACTAGGTTTTACCAACTCAGGCTCATCCTGCTCCTCCGGCCCTTTATCGATGGGAGCTCGTGAAATAAAGCTGCATCCACACCAAAAAAGCACAAATATTAGCGTTACCGCTAAAACGATCTTCCCTTTTGACCCATAGGGGTACATGAGATTTCCTCCTATTTATATGGAAGCAAAGTTTACAATGTCATACTTTAAAGCAGCTCCCCCCTATGAATTCTCTGATTATGGAATTATGTGGCACTTCCCGGTCATCCAGTTCAAGGAAATATTTTATGAACTTCTTAAGGCGGTTAACTTCCAGATAGTATGGATGATCCTCTTAAAAGGTTTCAAAACGGCCAGCTCATAAGTCAAAGCCGAGTTAAACACTACATCGGCCTCCTCCTGATAAGGGAATATATACCTCTCTTCCCCGCGGCGTACCCCAGGCCACATCTTAAGGGTATCCGCAAGCGATGCCCCGCGAAACTTATAGTCGCGTACAATCCTGCGAATAAGTCGGCTGTCGGTGGTGGGAATACGGTTGTGGTCATCGATGTTGAGCTGAGTAAGCGCGCTGATATATATCTTATACTTGTTGCTCTTGGGAACCATAACTGTCAACTCTTCATTGAGGCCATGGATTCCTTCCACAATGAGCGGCTGATTATCGTCAATTCTTATCTTATGCCCCCGATATTCACGCTTTCCCTTTTCGAAATTAAAATACGGTATCTCAACCTCTTGACCCTGGATTATCCTGCTTAAATGCTCATTGAACAACTCTATATCAATTGCCTTGATGGACTCCACGTCCCTTTCGCCATTTTCGTCCAATGGGATGTTTTCCTTTTCCAGGAAATAATTATCTATCGAAATGGGAATGGGATTCAAGCCATTGACCATCAGCTGAATGCGCAACCTTTGAGCAAAGGTGGTCTTACCTGACGACGAAGGCCCCGCAATGAGAATCAAATGGATTCTATCCTTCTGCGCAGCTATTTCATCCGCTATCTGGGCAATTTGCTTTTCGTGTAAAGCCTCGCATACCCTGATAAGCTCGCCTGCTTTCCCATGTTTGATTATGTCATTTAGATCGCCTACGTTCTCTACCCCGATCTGAGTTCCCCATTTCTCGGCTTCCCGGAAGACCCTGGACAGCCTTGGGCTGTCTATGAATTCAGGCAACTCGTGGGGATTTTCCTTTCTAGGATACCGAATAACTACCCCCGGAAGATAAAATTTCAATTCAAATTTTGTGAGATATCCTGTTCGCGGAACCATATAGCCAAACAGGTAGTCTACCATCCATCCACATCTATAGAGGTGTACAGTCCTTTCGGGCCTATATTCCAGAATTTTCAACTTATCCCTAAAACCCATATCTTCGAATATACGTTTAGCCTCATCCACACTAACTTCAAATCTTTCAAACGGTTCATCAAGCGCTATGATCTCCCTCATGCGCTCCTCTATTCTATGCACCTGCCTGGGAGAAAGGGTAAAATTTCCGTGCACTTCGCAATAAATTCCCTTATTCATCGAATGCTCTATTATTACCCTGCAATCCGGGAATATTTCCTTGCAAGCTCTGATAAACACAAATATCAGGCTGCGCAGATAAATTCTCTCCCCATCATCGGTGGAAAGGTCAATAAAATCCACCTCACAATCTTCTTGCAGAGTTTCGGTCAGCTCTTTAAGCCTATTATTAACTTTAGCTGCCACAATAGGTGCAGCATATTTTTCAGAAAAATGCCTGCTCAATTCTTCCAGCGTTATACCCTTTGGAAATATATTAACTTCGTCCTTTACCTTTACGTTTACTGTGTTGGTCACAGCTATTTCCCCCTCTAGCTCATACGAAATTAACCTCTCATATTATTCCCCACTTTCAGGCCTGTAATAGATAATGCCTTGTACTGGACGATAGTAATCATTGGCTATTACTTCAGTTCGGACCTTTTTACCGTTTTCATAATAGATCTTGTAGCTGGTTACCTTGTATCCGTTTCTCGACTTTACATACTCATATTGGCCACCCGGCTGCTTCACATATTTGCCATTTTTGTCTAAAATACGCTTTGGCTGGGGCGCCGGCACAACTTCCTTAGTAACAGAAGTGCATTCTATATACCCATTATTTGGAAATGGCTCGCCGTAAATCTCTACATATACATTGTCGCCGCTTGAAAATGTACGAATAAAGACGGGGGTTTTCCTGTTGTTTTTGATTTTCAAATCCGCTCCGCCATAGGACACCGTAGCATCCAGGCCTGCTGGAAGATACGCCACAGGGAAGGAATGATGATACCGCTCAACTATCTCCAGATTTGCTCTGAGCGCTGCGTTGTAAAGGGTGCTGGAGGCCTGGCATACGCCCCCACCGTAATCATCCTGCATGCTTTTATCCGGCATGATGACCGGTGCTGGCTTAAACCCCGCCTTTGCCGTCCTCGGTCCCACAACCTTGTTAAACGAAAGCACTTCACCTGGATCCAGCCTATATCCGTTTAACCTGCTTAAAGCCAAACGCACATTATGCTTACGATCAGCGCTGCTGCCGGTCAGGCTTGTGGAAAATTGCACAATGCGGTGGGTAAGCTTCTGCAAATCAGCTTTGGTAACCCGAGGAGCAACCTCGGTTGGAACCAATACTATTTCGCCGTATTCCCCTTTTTCCATCATTTGCTTCATCGTATTGAAAACCTCTTGGGCGTCTAGAAAAAGCCCTGGTTTTTCATCAGTAATTTCAAATTTGACAGTTCTATCGGGATAAAATCTTATTTCAGCATCTACCGCATCATAGCTAATTTCCTCGGCAATAGCCTCTATATCGCTTTTAATTTTATCCAAATCATAATAAAGCGAGGTTTGCAACTTTAGGCCATTGGCCTCTATCTCCTTTACCTTGTTATAGCGTTCCTCTAGCGTCCCCCTTCTGCCAGCTTCATAGGCCTCGACGATTTTTATGTCCCAATCGGTATAGGCATTTATGTCCTTATAGGTAAAAACCCAATGCTTATCGCCATATACTAGATCAAAGCGGATCTTCTCTAACATTTCGTTGGCTTTCTGCCGGAGAATATTGCTGGCCTCTTCAAACGTCATTCCTCCTAGATTGACGTCATCCACCCATATCCCATGATAAAAAGTGGGAACTTCTACCACTTCTCTCATGTGTTGAATCCATCTTCTGTAATCTAGCATCTTCTTCGTTCCATATCCGGCAAGACAGATAATAGATAGGACAAGAAAAACGATCAATAAACTCACTGCAATGCGGCGCACATTGCTTTGCCTAGAGTTAGTTTGAGTGATTTCCATAGCATTTAAATTCGTTTCTTCCATACGTACTCCTCCATAATTCTATTAATATAGAACATGCATGGATTAAGTGTAAAGATAACTATTAATGTATAAAGACATCCGTAAAACACTATATCACATAATATATAAAAAAATAGAACAAGACTGTTAAAAAAAGTTAACAAAAGTATTACAAGCAAATGTTTGTCATAACTAATTTTAGCTTTCTCTATCTTCCTTGCCAAAATTGACCATGGTCAATGCATACTGACGGAGCTTATTGTATACTTTTTCGTGCAGCGTACCCCTCTCGAAAAATCCGTTCTCCAGCTTCTTGCCTGCAGGGATCCCCATCAGTATCTCGACTCCTTCATCTATGGTCTTGATAGGATATATGTGAAATTTTCCCTCTCTCACCGCTTCAATAACTTCATCTTTTAGCACCAAATTCTTTATGTTCTGGTATGGGATTATAACCCCCTGTTCTCCCGTCAAACCACGAGCCTTACACAGCTCAAAAAACCCTTCTACTTTATAAGTTACACCCCCTATAGGCTGTATTTCTCCCTTTTGATTGACGGAGCCCGTAACGGCTATACCCTGCTTTATGGGGACTTCGGCTAAACTCGACAGTATGGCATAAAGCTCGGCGCTGGATGCGCTATCGCCCTCTATACCGCTATAAAGTTGCTCAAAAGTTATATTGGCAGCAAGGGCCAATGGAATTTCCTGAGCATATTGCTCTCCTATATAGGCGCTCAAGATCATAACCCCTTTGCTGTGGATGCGTCCGCTCATCTCCACTTCCCTCTCAATATTGACAATTCCACTGCGCCCCATAAAGGTAGTTGCCGTTATTTTGGTTGGCTTGCCGAATACGTAATCCCCCAGGTTAATGACTGCCAGGCCGTTTATTTGACCTATAGCCTCGCCTTCTGTGTCTACCATGATAACGTCATTTTTGAGCAGCTCCATGAGCTTCTCATCGTATTTGCTGGACCTGTATTCCTTTTCCTCAATCGCTTTTTTGACCTCTTGGGAGGTGACGACGCTTTTCCCGGCAACTTCTGCCCAGGTATTGGCTTCGACGATTATCTCTATAATATCGCTGAACCGCGTAGTAAACTTCTCCTGATTTTCCACCAACCTAGAAGCGTAATCAGCAACCCTGAGTACAGCATCTCTGCTGAAATGCCTTAAGTTTTCCCTACGACAATAGCCGCCTATGAATTTGGCTAGGCCCAACAGATTTTCTTCATTGGCCTCCATTTCATCGTCAAAATCCACCTTAACCTTAAATAGCTTAGCAAAATCCTCATCCAGCTGATGGAGAAGTTGAAACAGCAGGTCGCTGCCCACCAGCACTACCTTTATATCAACCGGAATGGGTTCGGGCTTCAACCCCGACATATTCAAAAGGCCCCATTGGTCCCTCAAGCTTTCAACCGTAATCGATTTGGTTTTGAGGACCTTTTTCAGCCCTTCCCACATGAAGGGAACGCTCAATACATCCTTAGCCTGAAGTATAAGGTAACCGCCATTGGCAAGGTGTATAGCACCCGGCTTGATCATCGTAAAATCGGTCACCATGGTTCCCCATTTGTTTTCATATTCCAGGCTACCAAAGAGCGCGCTATAGGTGGGATTATACTCGATGACGACAGGAGCGCCTTCCCTGTCACTGTTATCCACCAAAAGGTTTACCTTATACTTATGCTGCGCACTCTCGGCGGTACGCCTTAATGCACGGACAATGGTATTATCCTCTTCTGACGATTCACCTTCTTTGAAATGGCTGATGCTCTGCAGGACATCCTTCATGAGGTCGTCCAGATACTTCAAGATCTTTGGATACGCACCATACTTTTTCTTCATGTCTTCAATATGAATTCCTACAGCAAAGGTTCCTATGCGATTTTCCAGCTCACTTACCCTCTTTTTAGCCTCTTTCTCCAATTCCCTTATTTTCTTTATCACTTCCACGGCCTGCAGCTGAATCTGCGTCAACCTTTCATTTATGCTCTTTTTTGTCTCTTCGTCCAGCTTATTATATTCCTCTTCGTCCAACGCCTGACCGTCTATTATAGGGGTAAAGTATATGCCAGCACTGGACGTATTCACTTGAAAGCCTTGTTGTTTGGCGTACTCGTTGAATTGATTGAACAGCTCATTTCTCTTTTCCTGCATTTCTTTATAGATAAGCGCCTTTTCGTTTTCATACTCGTCGCCACCAAACGCCCTGGAGATTTCGGCCTTTAAATCTTCTATGAGTTCTTCCATATCACGCAAAAACTCTTTCCCCTTACCGGCAGGAAGCCTGATGGCAACGGGCTGGCTGGGATTTTCGAAATTGTACACATAACACCAGTCATCTGGCACGGGCTGCTGTTTGGCGATTTGTGTTATATACTCCTTGGCATATGTGGTTTTACCAGTACTGCTTACGCCGGTTAAAAATATGTTGTATCCCGGCACCTTTATCCTAACTCCAAATTCCATAGCCCTCACAGCCCGTTCCTGCCCTATTATGCCTTGCAGTGGCTCCAGTTCCTCAGTGGTCTTTATAGGTAAACATGAAGAAGGCCATTGTTTTTTGAGCTGTTTGGGTTCCAACTCCTTAGGTCTATTCATAGCACCATCTCCTCAAATGCTGCTTATATTTCTATTAAACAGTATATTCAATCGTAAAACAATGGTAGTCAATAATAGTCTCAACACATATATACCATATTATGTAAATACAATAAGGATGCTTTCCTTCAAGAGAAGAGGTTAAATTATCATTATCATTGAAAACCATTAATCTGGCGTATATGTGACAAAATTCTCAAGCAATGCATAATAATATAATATCGATTTTGTTAAAAGGAGGCAATAACCAATGTCGGGTTATCATAGATATCCATTTGCATACCGCCGCGTGCCCTGCTCTTATCCAGGTATCGATAACAACTATTCAACCCCCTATCATTATAATCCCGATACCATGTATGATCAGATAACTGACATGACAACAGCCCAAGCGCCCTATTTCCTTCTGCAGAATCCTCCACCTGTATTGTCAGACAATAGGCCAGTTATCAGGCTTACACTATTTAAAGAGCTAACGGGATTCCCTAACTACGGCAATCCCAGTGGCAACGCAGATATATTGTATACCGGGACCCGAGGAGTGTGGACCTTCCAAATACCTGCCTCTCTCCTGCTCTTTGGATTAAGAGGAGCACAACTGGTAATCCGTGGAGCTTTGGATGACCATTATGATATTCCAGAATCCAGATATACGGCAAGAATTACCATCAACAACATTACAGCCTTCAATGGTAGAGTCCCCTTCGTTCATGGAAGGCCTTCAGGAAGTATGTTTGACAACTGGAGGGAATTGGTTCTAAATATTCCCAATTTGAGAGTAAACAATCGAGTAGAAATTGTAAATACATCCAATGCTAACCCGGATGATTGGATAGCCTTTGATTGGATGGAGCTAAGGATTACAACATTGGGTTAAATTTTAGACATCATAGGTGATCTGCTGTATTTTCTCTATACAGGCAAATTTCTAAGACAAAAAATACCCTTTAATGGGTATTTTTTTATGTAGATCCTATGCCTTGCCATATCAAAGTGCCCTACCTTCCTCTGAATGGTGTGATTTTAAAATGGCGGTTTTCTTTAGCGTTTGCTCAATGGGGGAAAAATGGTTATATTTTGAATCTCATAGCAAGATAATAAATAGCATAATAGATCTTTGACTTCAAAGAAATACTAAAATCGAGGTGATAGCGATGCAAAAGCTTAATCATAAAAGGCTGATAGCCATACTAACAATAATACTATTGATATTATCTTCGACATCATGCTCCCGAATGCTGGGCCAAAACGATAGCAAACAACAGGGGCAAAATGAACAACAGCAGGAGAAAAAAGACCCGCCCTCGGCCCTTATCCAAATGGAAAAGGAGACTGACAGCATGATCCAGCAAATCCAAAAAATAAGGGATCAGCGCGCTCAAATGATACGCCAACAATCCGGTATGCCTCAAAGGCAAGGCGATGAAAATAAATCTCAACAGAAAGGGCAAAATTCCAACCAAGCGGGTCAAAAACAAGAACAACAAAAGCAGAACAAGAACCAAGATCAAGTTGCACAGCAAGCTCATATAACCATAAACTGGGAAGATTTTGAGAAGAAAATTAAAGCCCTGAATGAGTTCTGGAACAGTTACGAGTCACAGGCAAAAAAGGATGGTGCATCTAATAGGTTAATTTCCCAGTTCGAAAAGCAGCTCAACACCCTTACCAGCACCGTTATGGCGCACAATGAAGAAGAAACCCTGGCTGCCGCCAATGGGCTATACCAATATTATTCTCAATTTTTCAATCTGTACAGGCACAAAGCTCCTCCTGAAATAAAAGAAATTAAATATTATCTCCAGGAAATCTTGATCAACGCCGAAGCCGGCAAATGGGAGGATGCCGTTACATTATTAGCAAATATGGAGAAGGCATGGCAAACCGCCAAATCCCGCATGCAAAAGCCCGACCATGAACTCAATGCCAGAATAGACCACGCGATGCAAGATTTCTCACAGGCGGTCCAGCAAAAGGATTTTCAGCTTGCAAAGATAAAGGGTGAAATATTGCTTAAAAATGTGGAAAAGGTAAAATAGAAGTACAAAAGCCAAACATTAGCGACAAGGAGTTTAAAAAACTGAAAAAACATGATATAATCTCCTTGTAAAAAAATACAAGGGGGATGAGCCGCGTGAAATATTTTAATGGTCTGGGGATGCATTTGGGTAACCTTTCCCGCCTTTCCAACGCCAAAACCCGTTCCATAAGCCCCGAAAACTTCACAGGGGAAAAGGGCGGCGGTGCAAGGGCGGAAGAAGGTTTAGGAGCCCATGCAGCCAGGGAGCTGGGAAAAGGGTGGAAAATTTCACCTGCTATAAAGATACAGCCAGGTGAAACGTTTGTGCTGGCAGACATTGAAGGCCCAGGGGCCATACAACACATCTGGATGACCCCTACAGGGCATTGGCGCCACAGCATCTTACGGATATACTGGGATAACCAAGATATCCCATCGGTGGAATGTCCGGTGGGCGATTTCTTCGCATGCGGATGGGGCGAATATGCCCAGGTTTCCTCTTTGGCCGTCTGTGTAAATCCTGGCAGTGGATTCAACTGTTACTGGGAGATGCCTTTCAGAAAGAGATGCAAGATGACCATGACAAACATAGGGCTTCAGGAGATGGTTTTATTCTACCAGATTGACTACACTCTAACGGAGGTACCTGAAGATGCCGCTTATTTTCATGCGCAATTCCGCAGAAAAAATCCCCTTCCATACAAAGAGGTATATACCATACTGGACGGTGTAAAAGGTAAAGGGCATTATGTAGGCACATATCTGGCCTGGGGCGTCAACAACAACGGTTGGTGGGGCGAAGGAGAGGTAAAGTTTTACATAGATGGCGATGATGAATACCCTACTATCTGCGGCACCGGCACTGAAGACTATTTCGGTGGGTCATACAACTTCGAAAACCAAAAAACTCATCAATATCAGGAATTCACCACACCATACTCTGGTTTGCCCCAAATCATTCGCCCTGATGGGCTTTACCGTTCACAGATGAGGTTCGGGCTTTATAGGTGGCACATCATGGACCCCATAAGATTCGAAAATGATATCAAAGTCACCATACAGGCTCTGGGTTGGAGATCCGGCGGAAGATATCTACCCCTGCAGGATGATATCGCCTCGGTAGCATATTGGTATCAAACCCTCCCCACGGCCAAATTCCCAGAATTGCCGGATAGGGATTACCTGGAGATTATCTAGCGCCACAAATCCAAAATAAAACGGCGGATGTTCAAACCAGAACATTCGCCGTTTTTGTTCATTCATCCACCCAATTCATGCTTCGCTCAACCGCCTTCTTCCATCCAGCATATTTTCTAGTTCTCTCCTGGGCGCTCATATCGGGATAAAATGTTTTATCCTCGATACACATGGCTTTAAGCGCATCCTTATCCTTCCATACCCCTGCCCCGAGGCCTGCCAGAAAAGCAGCGCCCTGAGCAGTGACTTCTATGTTTTGCGGCCGGATAACCGGCACACCAAGGATATCAGCTTGAAACTGCATGAGGAAGTTGTTGGCACACGCTCCCCCATCCGCTTTTAACGCCTTTAACGGAATACCGGAATCTTGCTTCATAGCCTCTATAACATCCATGGTTTGATATGCTATGGACTCTAAAGCCGCCCTCACTATATGATCCCGGTTCACGCCGCGAGTGATACCCAAAATAGAACCCCGTGCATACATATCCCAATAAGGTGCTCCCAACCCCACAAATGCAGGTACCACATACACACCATTGGTATCTTTCACCCTATTGGCATACGTTTCGCTTACAGCGGCATTTTCAATCAATTTCAGCTCATCCCTCAGCCATTGTATGACCGCTCCTGCAATAAAAACGCTGCCTTCCAGGGCATACTCAACCTCTCCTTCAATGCCCCATGCAATGGTGGTCAGCAAGTTATTGTTTGATACAATTCGGCTTTTACCGGTATTCATCAGTATAAAACAACCTGTACCATAAGTATTCTTCACCATGCCCGTCTCAAAGCATGCCTGACCGAAAAGGGCGGCCTGCTGATCTCCCGCCACTCCCGTTATGGGAATTTCTTTGCCCAAAAGTCTACTATCGGTTAGGCCCAAAAACCCGCTAGATTGTTTTACTTCTGGAAGCATGGCAACCGGAATGTCCAGCTCTTTCAACAACTCCTCATCCCAGCATAGCTCATTTATATTATAAAGCATTGTCCTAGAAGCATTTGTATAATCAGTGACGAAAGCTTTACCTCCTGTCAAATTCCATATAAGCCAAGTATCCATTGTACCTACCAACAGATCCCCAGCCTGTGCCATCTGCCTTGCCCCATCGACATTCTCCAATATCCAGCAGATTTTGGTAGCAGAAAAATACGCATCTATAACCAATCCCGTCTTTTCCTTAATGATATCTCCTAAACCCCTCTGTTTTAGCTCATTACACAAAGGAGCCGTTCTCCTGCACTGCCAGACAATGGCATTATATATAGGCTTACCGGTATGCCTATTCCATACCACGACAGTCTCTCGTTGATTCGTAATTCCTATGGCCGCAATGTCATCTACTCTAATACCAGTTATATCCAGTACATTGCGCAGCACGCTCAATTGGCATTCCCATATTTCTTGGGCATCGTGCTCCACCCATCCTGGCCTAGGATAAATTTGTCTGAATTCGCGGCCTACTTTCCCTACGACCCTGCCGTAGCCATCGAATATAACAGCCCGGCAGCTAGTTGTACCTTGATCTAGCGCCACAATATACTTTTCCCTCATATCATCTTCCCCCACAATTTATAATCTCACAATTCCCACAGCTCCGTCTTGCTGGTCGATACAGCCACTGCACCAGCCGCCAGCGCGTGTATTATATCCTGTTTGCTGGTGATCATTCCCCCTGCTATAACTGGCTGCGGAATATTGTGTTTGAGGTCAGCAATGGCTTTGGGAACGATACCCGGCATCACTTCCACAAAGTCTGGGTCATAGCTTTGGACCATCTTTATCCCGCTTTCAAAAGACCTGGAGTCCACGAGAAACAGCCGTTGAACGGTAATAAGGCCTATCTCCTTCCCATACTTGAGCAAATTGTTCTTGGTGGACAGTATGCCGTCCGCTTTTATCTTATATCTGAGATACTCAACTGCGGCCAAATCCTTGCCCAACCCATCAATTAGATCGACGTGAACAAAAACCTTCTTCCCCCTACCCTTTAGTTCATTGACGATATCCTGAAGTGTCAGTATGCTGCCCGACAGCAGAAAAACCACATTGACGTTTGAATGCAGCGCTTGCTGCAGCAGCTCGGTGTGAGGTAATGCCGCTATGATGGGATTGGCCTCAAGGCATTCAATAATGCTCTTCATCACATTTTCTCCTCTTTTAGAATTCTAACAAATGCGCTATACAACTGCATCCTACATACAATTTATTTTGTACGCGCACCACATACAGATGATCATCATTGCTATGAAAAACCTTGCAACGTTTTTCATAGCAGTTTCTACTGGCCGATTTACATTATATCACAATAAAAGTCTTGTATACAACATTGAAAGACAGGGCTAAGGGATATGTAAAAATAAAAAGCCTTTTGCCTCTTTTAAAGACAAAAGGCTTACATCTCGTTGCACATTTTATAACAAAAATAGGCTGCACAGCCCTTATGGCTTTACAACCTATTTTTATTAACTGCAGTGGTAGCCCCTAGGGGAATCGAACCCCTGTTTCCGCCGTGAGAGGGCGGCGTCCTAGGCCACTAGACGAAGGAGCCGTATATTTGGCTGCGGAACTAGGATTCGAACCTAGACTTTGTGATCCAGAGTCACACGTGCTACCGTTACACCATTCCGCAACGTTACCTATTTATCAACTCGCGGGATAAATTATACCATATTCCCACAGAATGTCAAGGGCTTTTTAATCCCTTTTTTGTTTTTCTAAGAACAGCGCAACTTAAATACATAAGCCCTCAATAATTTGAGGGCTTATACCCATCCCACGATGCCGCCTCTCTACGATTTTACAACCCGCTTCTCAGCAGGTGGGTGTCCTGTTGACTGTCTCTGCCTTCCATTCTATGATGGCCTGGCATCGAACAGCCAAACTCCGGACTCCCATATTATCTCCGTGGGTTAAAACCGGTAGAGATTCTCGCACACCCCAGGATGAGTATCAACCATCCAATCGCATTTATATAGTAATATAAATCGCGCATATTTTCAATGCACAATATTAACCAAATAGCATAAAAAACTTTT
>JAMNZI010000188.1 GCA_023622385.1 Bacillota bacterium
TTTGCAGAAGCGTTAGAACTTATACTCAGCTTACTTCGTGATGTTTTGGAAGAAATCTTATTTCTTTCAAGTGAACAAATTGATCAATTAATTGATGCTTTTATTGCAAAGCTTTCCGAGTACTATAAGAGGAAAATGGAATATAAAAAAGCATCTTAATAGTTATATAAATTGGGTGAACTATTGATTTTTCAGGGTCTAGCAGTCAATATTTAACTGCGAAGTTTGAGTGAACTATATGATCAAAGATGCCTGTATACGAGGCATCTTTTTTTTTGAGTCGGTTAACATTTTGACGTTCTGTGAATATAATGGCAAATAAAGAAGGATATATAGATAAATATACAAATATAAGGGGGTACTGTATATGGACTACCGGCATCCAAGGTATTGCTGGCCGCGAGCGCCTTATGGATACTATGATTACCCAATGAAAAAAGGGCTTGAACTTGCCGAGGCCTATATACCTTATCAACAGTATACCACAAGCCTTTCACCCATGGAAGCACTGCGAGCGGGAACCATGTTTCCAGAACTGGTAAGGCCCTATGAAAAAAAGGGGTGTGAAGGAGGGAAGGCAGATGAATCATGCTCACGCTGACAACGAAAGAAGAGAGCTGTTAGACCAGATAAGGGCTATTGAGTTTATGACGATAGACCTCAATCTCTATTTAGACACTCATCCAAACGATCGCAGGGCGTTGAATGAGTACAATTATTACACTCGCCAATTGCAGGCACTTAGGAAAGAATATGAAATGCGTTATGGGCCTTTGACCAACTTTGGATACTCATTAAGCCAATACCCATGGGCTTGGATTAACGAACCCTGGCCGTGGGAAGAAGATCACTATATGGAGGGATGTTAAGATGTGGGTTTATGAGAAGAAATTGCAGTATCCTGTGAGAATAAAGAATCCCAATCCCAAGATGGCAAAGTATATTATTACCCAATACGGAGGACCCGATGGGGAACTGGCGGCTTCGCTTAGATATCTTTCACAGAGATATCACATGCCTATTCCAGAAGCAAAAGCGGTGCTAAATGACATAGGTACTGAAGAACTAGCCCATTTTGAGATGGTTGGTGCTATGGTCTATCAACTGATGAAAGGTGCTTGCCCTGAGGAGATCAAAATGGCTGATGTTGGAACTTATTTTGCAGATCATGACAATGCGGTGTATCCAAGTACTGGTACCGGTGTGCCTTTTACTGCTGCATATATTCAGTCCAAGGGTGACCCAATAGCAGACCTTCATGAGGATTTAGCAGCTGAGCAGAAAGCACGTGCCACATATGAAAATCTCATCAAGCTTGCTGATGACCCAGATGTAATTGATCCTTTGCGTTTTCTGAGAGAGAGGGAGATCGTTCATTTTCAGAGGTTCGGAGAAGTGCTACAGAAGGTTCGAGAATACATGGAATCCAAAAAATATTTTTAACGTGTAATGGTTAGGGCCTGAATATTCACAGTTTTTATACTCTAACATATATTGTTAATGAAAGCACAGGGCCATGAGGCAAAACAAGAAAGGTATTTAAAGGAGGTATGGTTATATGGGTTTCTTTGGTGACAGAAGGTTAGGTGACGACGACAGCTTGCTCTTCTTCTTCTTGCTGCTGGTGATCATATTCTGCAATTGTGGAATATTTAGGGAGTCTGACGAGCTGTTGTTCTTCTTCCTAATCCTGGTATTCTTGTTTAATGGAGACGGTATCTTTAGAGGAATCAGAGACTCCAAAGAATGCTAAAACGTAGACTGTGGCAAAAAAGAGGGAGTGCTGCAGTATGCACGCTCCCTCTTTTTGATATCTCCGGCAAAATCAAAGTTACAAACTCGGAGCTTTTTTATGCTGCTTAAACAAGGTTACTCCGATGCACATACCAAACTTAAATACTCACAGTTTTTTATACTTTTTCATATATTGTAGTGAAGACATAAATAAAAGACCTCATTAAAGGAGGTGTGGGTGTATGAATTTCTTTGGAAGGAGATTAGGTGACGACGACAGCTTGCTCTTCTTCTTCTTGCTACTGGTGATCATATTCTGCAATTGTGGGCTATTTAAGGATTCTGACGAGCTGTTGTTCTTCTTCCTGATCCTTGTGTTCTTGTTTAACGGTGATTGCTTCTGCCGAGGATTTGGAGGAGTATCGACAAAAGAGAGCTAAGGGATTGATTATATAAGAAAGGGGAAGTGTCGCAGTAAGCGCACTTCCCCTTTCTTGTCTGCGGATGCATTACATCATAGGCCTTGTTCTTTATGAAGTGAAATTTTCTATCAATTAACAAAACATAAATCATTAGGATTTGTAACTATAGTTAAAGTTAGTAAACAAATTTGTTTATAATAGGTTATCTTAATGTATAATTATTGTGAAAATATTATTTTATAGAGGTGATGCAATTATGAAGTTTAAGGATAGGACGGTCATCGTTACGGGTGGAGCACAGGGGATAGGTATGGCTATTTCACTTGCCTTTGCACAAGAGGGGGCTAACGTGGTGATAGCCGATATTGATGAGGAAGCTGGAGAGGAACATGTGACCACCATTCGGCAACGGGGTGGGCAGGCCATGTTCATACCTACCGATGTATCCAAGGAGGATGATGTAAGAAATTTGGTTGAGCAGACGATAAAAGCATATGGGGGAATACATATTTTGATAAACAATGCGGGTATTGGCAGCAGCGGTACGCTTTTCACCCGTTCCATGGAGGAATGGGATAGGGTGATAGGAGTCAATCTGCGCGGACCTTATATGATGGCAAAATACTGTGCGCCTGAGCTTATAAAGGCCAATCCTGGAGTGATCATCAATATAGCGTCTACCAGGGCGCTCATGTCGGAACCCCATACAGAACCCTATTCGGCTTCAAAAGGAGGCCTTCTAGCTCTTACCCATTCGCTGGCTATCAGCCTGGGACCAAAGGTTAGGGTCAATGCCATCAGCCCGGGCTGGATTGAGGTATCCCGGTGGAAGAAAAAGTCTCAGCGCAAGGAGCCAGATCTCAGGCCTCAGGACTTGGCTCAGCACCCTGTGGGTAGGGTGGGCAATCCCGAAGACATTGCTCAGGCCTGTTTGTTTTTGGCATCACCGGCTGCAGGCTTTATCACAGGGACCAATTTGATTATAGATGGTGGTATGACTGTGAAGATGATTTATGAAGAATAAGATAACATAAACCCATACCCCACCTCATAGAATTGAAATAAAGGGGGTGTGGGGATGACATATTCTAGCCGGTACTTGAGGATAGCCAATCCCTTAATGGAGGGTGTAGATGTTCAAAATGTTCAACAGCGCCTCAAGGAGCTGGGTTTTTATGAAGGCGATGTAACCGGCATTTACGATAGAGAAACCGCTGAAGCAGTGCGCAGGTTTCAACAACAAAATGGATTGACTGCCGATGGCATAGTGGGTCCCGATACGTGGAATGCCATCGGTATAAGCCCGGAATTCCTTGATCTTTTTAACTCTGAGTACAATATCACGGTGGATTTAGAGCAAAAGGAATTGACCCTAAAGCAGGGCGAACGATTAATCAAGGTATATCCTGTGGCAATCGGGAAACCTTCTACTCCGACCCCTACAGGCAACTGGAAGATCATCCAAAAAACCGTCAATCCTGGGGGTCCTTTTGGTGCCCGTTGGATGAGGTTGAGCATACCCTGGGGAGGTTATGGGATACACGGCACTGATCAGCCCGAGACCATAGGGACGGCGACAAGCCATGGCTGTATCAGGATGTATAATGAAGATGTGATTGAGCTGTATGATATTGTACCCCTAGGAACGGCGGTCAATATCGTGGGTATAACCTTTACCGGGAGGATGCTGTATCTCGGTGTAGAACCGGGTGAGGATGTAAGAAGTATACAGGAGATATTGCAGGCTTTAGGCTACTACGATGGAGCTTTGGATGGCGTTTATGATGAGGAGGTCAGGGATGCCATACTCCAGCTTCAAAGGGACTACGGTTTGACTCCCGATGGCGTAGTGGGGCCCAATACATATGCGGTATTGGAGAAGCTAAACGATATACTGCTGAACGACCAGCAGCCTTAACCTTTTGCCTTTGCTTGACTAATTTTGCTTTCTATGAATTACATGGATGGGGATGTTATCATCCTTTTTTGTTTTTGGAGGAATTTAAGCATATTAAAAATAAATAATAAGGAGAATTTTTGTAAAAAAGCAAACATGAGAAAGATGAACTGATAAAAATGTGATAAAATATAGACGATATATCCGTATGAAACATAGATCCGCTGTTGAGTCTACCTCTTTAAACGGTTATGCTTTCCTAATTATACCTCTAATTTACCGGGGATAAATTTTAACCTAACCAAAAGGGGAAGTTTATCGTGTGCAATCTGCAATATTCATAAAACTATTTGATAAAGGGGTATAAGGTACATGATAAGCAATGTTGGAGACGTGTTGAAGGATAAAAGGTATTTCATACTGGATATGGATGGTACGTTTTACCTGGGGGACAAGCTGCTGGAGGGTTCTCTCGACTTTTTGGAGCAAGTAGAAAGGGCAGGAAAAAGCTATCTCTTTTTTACCAATAACTCCTCCAAGAATGCGCTGGTGTATCAGCAAAAGCTGGCAAAAATGGGATGCAGGGTGGAGCAATCAAAGATAGTTACGTCGGGCATGGTGACAGTGGAGTATCTAAAGAATCACTATCGGAATTGCAGCGTGTTTTTGTTGGGCACACCCATGCTCTATGATGATTTTGAAAAGAGGGGCATAAGGCTGGTGCAGGACAAGCCTGATGTGGTGGTGGTAGGCTTTGATACCACCATTACATATGATAAGCTATGTCGTGCCTGCAAATTTATCCGTGAAGGGGCGCCATTTATTGCCACACACTTGGATTTGAACTGCCCTACCGAGGATGGATTTATCCCTGATTGTGGAGCTATCTGCGCTTTTATAACGGCCTCAACAGGGGTCAAGCCGAAGTATTTGGGCAAGCCATTTAGGGAAACTTTGGAATATCTGCTGAGGTATTTAAATTGTGCTAAAGAGGATATTGTCTTTATAGGGGACCGCCTTTACACCGATATAGCCATAGGGTTCTATCATGGGGTTACCAGCGTACTCGTTCTTACAGGGGAGACCAACCGGGAAGACCTAGGAAATTCCGATGTTAAGCCTACTTTGGTGGTTGAGCGCCTGGCAGATCTCATTCCCTTTATATGATAAAAAGAGGACCGCTGTGTTGCGGTCCTTATGTAAGGGGTTTGGGGGTTTTGGGTAACTTTACGTTTATTATCTTAACCAGTTTTTCAAAAATTAAACCTCTGGTTTAGAAAAATTTTAGGAGCCATAAACTAATTTTTTGTGCTATTGGGCTATATATATGTTACAATGTTAAAGTGTAATATTGCTTTTTAAGCGGGGGGATTAAGATGCCTATCAAGCTCATTTTGGATACCGATATAGGAAGCGACATCGACGATGCGGTATGTTTGGCTTACCTTTTAGCAAATCCCGAATGCCAGCTTTTAGGTATAACCACGGTGAGCGGAGAAGCCGAAAAGAGGGCCATGATGGCAAGCGTTTTGTGCGATATAGCGGGGAAAGATGTGCCCATTTATCCAGGGGCCGAAGAGCCTTTGATAGGCCCTCAGCGGCAGCCTGTGGCGCAGCAGGCTCGGGTGTTGGGGAACTGGCGCCATAAAACCAGGTTTCCTAAGGGTGAAGCTGTTGAGTTTTTGAGAAGAACCATACGCGACAACCCTGGTGAAGTGGTGCTGTTGTCTATTGGGCCTCTCACCAATATCGCGCTCTTGTTCCGGGTCGATCGGGAGATACCTAGGCTTCTTAAAGGGCTTGTGATGATGTGCGGCGTTTTTACCAATCGACTGCCAGGAGTAGGTCCCCTGGAGTGGAACGCTATTTGTGATCCATATGCTACTGCAATTGTGTATGATACCCAAGTGGCGCTTCACCGCTCGGTGGGGTTAGATGTCACCTGCCAGGTGACCATGAAGTCTGACGAGGTGATGAGAAGGTTTACATCTCCATTGCTTCAACCGGTTCTTGACTTTGCTTCTGTATGGTTTGAAAGGACAGATCAAATTACTTTTCACGACCCTTTGGCTGCAACTACCATATTTGATGACAAAATATGCGCATTTCAGAAAGGGAAAGTGGAGGTAGAGCTTGCCAGCGACAGATTGAAAGGGATGACGCATTGGAGCTTAGACGTTGATGATGGCAAACATGAGGTAGCCGTTGCTGTAGATCGCGATAGATTTTTTGAGCATTATTTTTCTGTATTTGCTTAATTCAAAATAGGAATGCTAAATTTTGGGGTTAAATTTTAAAAATACTTTGCTTTGTCTGTGGATAAAATGGTTAATTTGGTATACATTGTGAAAATAAACACATAGCTAAGTCTAAAGATGGAGGGAAATCGCGTGAAAGATGCAATAAAGATTGGGATAGTTGGATATGGTAACCTTGGACGGGGAGTTAGAATGGCAGTCAAACAAAATCCGGATTTTCAGTTGATTGCTGTGTTTACGCGCAGACCACCGAATCAGATAAATGCTGATGGCGTTAGAGTAGAACATATTTCACATCTGGAGGATTACAAGGGGAAAATCGATGTCATGATCCTATGCGGAGGGTCTGCTGCTGATCTACCTGTTCAGGGACCTGCTGTGGCCGAGATGTTCAATACCGTGGATAGCTTTGATACCCATGCCAAGATTCCCGAGTACTTTGCCAAGGTGGATGAAGCGGCCAGGAGAGGTGGCAACCTCTGCTTGATTTCTACCGGCTGGGATCCAGGATTGTTTTCATTGATGAGGGTGCTGGGAGAGGCCATTCTCCCTGAAGGGCACACCTATACTTTCTGGGGTAAGGGAGTCAGCCAGGGGCATTCAGATGCAGTCAGGAGGGTGCCGGGAGTAAAAAACGCTGTTCAATACACCATTCCGGTGGAGGATGCCATTCGCAGGGTGCGAAATGGCGAAAACCCCGAGCTTACCACTCGAGAGAAGCATGTGCGAGTATGCTATGTTGTCCCCGAGGAGGGCGCTGATTTAAAGCGCATAGAACAAGAGATAAAGAATATGCCCCATTATTTTGCTGAATATGATACAACTGTACACTTTATTTCAGAGGAGGAGTTTAGAGCTAACCATTCGGGCATGCCCCACGGAGGAATGGTAATCCATAGTGGTAAGACTGGCGAGTCTACAAAACAGAGGATGGAATTTAGTCTGGAGCTGGGAAGCAATCCCGAATTTACCTCCAGCGTGTTGGTGGCCTATGCCAGAGCAGTTTACCGCCTTGCAAAAGAAGGGCAGGTGGGCGCGCGTACCGTATTCGATATTCCCATCGCTTATCTTTCGCCTAAAACCAGTGAGGAGCTGAGGAAGGAGTACTTGTAATCTGCGGTAAGAATTGTATAATAAGCTTTGCTTGACAGATAAGGGAAGGCTTGTGATAATTAAGTATTGAAGCCAAGGATTTTAAAGCCTGATTTTTACATGTAAGGGCAGCAATTAACTGTATGTAAAGAGTTGGCTAGGAGGTGCACTATGAACAAAGTAGAACAGTTATGTATAAATACAATTCGCGTTTTGTCGGCTGAGGCAGTTGAAAAGGCCAAGTCCGGACATCCTGGTATGCCTTTGGGAGCAGCGCCCATGGCTTATACGCTGTGGGCTAGGCATATGAAGCATAATCCTTGCAATCCTCAATGGATAAACAGGGATAGGTTTGTGTTGTCGGCCGGGCATGCTTCCATGCTCATCTATTCGCTGCTTCATCTATTTGGATACGGCCTTACCATGGAGGACATAAAGAATTTCAGGCAGTTTGGAAGCAAGACGCCGGGGCATCCGGAATATGGTCATACGCCGGGGGTTGAGACCACTACTGGCCCACTGGGTCAAGGATTTGCCAATGCGGTGGGCATGGCTTTGGCTGAGGCTTATCTTGCCGCCAAGTTCAACCGTCCAGGGTACAACGTGGTGGACCACTATACATATGTCATAGCGGGCGATGGCTGTATGATGGAGGGTATAAGCTATGAAGCCGCCTCCCTGGCAGGTACCCTGGGACTGGGGAAGCTCATTGTGCTGTACGATTCCAACTCCATATCCATTGAGGGTTCAACCGACATCGCTTTTAGGGAAGATGTGGGCAAGCGCTTTGAGGCTCAAGGCTGGCAGGTCCTGAAGGTTGAGGATGGAAACGACATAGAGGCCATTGATAAGGCCATTGCTCAGGCAAAGGCGGAGACTGCAAAGCCTTCTCTTATCATAGTCAAAACCCAAATTGCATACGGTTGCCCTGCAAAGCAGGGTAGTGCATCGGCTCATGGAGAGCCGCTGGGGCAGGAAAATATTGACCAGATGAAGGAATATTTAGGTTGGCCTAGCAAGGAGCCTTTTTACGTACCTCCAGAAGTGAGGGAGCACATGAATGCCCTGATGGAAAAAGGCAAAAGGGCTGAAGAGGAGTGGAATTCCCTATGGGAGAATTATTCCAGGGAGTATCCAGAGCTGGCAAAGGAATGGGAGGTATGGCACAGCGATACGTTGCCGGTGGATTTGCTAAACGATGATGAGTTCTGGAAGTTTGAGAGCAAGACGGCCACCCGCAACGCTTCTGGAGAGGTCATAAACCGTCTGGCAAAGGTTATACCCAACCTCATCGGGGGTTCAGCGGACTTGGCTCCTTCCAACAAGACGACTATGAAGGGGCGCGGGGATTTCTCTGCTGAGGACCGTACCGGTTCAAATCTCCATTTTGGGGTCCGTGAACACGCCATGGCTGCCATTGCCAATGGAATGGTGTTGCATGGCGGCCTGAGGGTGTATGTGGCAACCTTCTTCGTATTCAGCGATTACATGAAGGCTGCCATGAGGCTGTCTGCCTTGATGGGGTTGCCTGTCATCTATGTGCTCACCCATGACAGTATCGGAGTAGGCGAAGATGGTCCCACGCATCAGCCGGTGGAACACTTGGCTGCACTGAGAAGCATGCCCAATATGACCGTTTTTCGTCCAGCTGATGCTAAAGAGACGGCTGCCGGATGGTATGTAGCCCTCACTAGCAAGACGGGGCCTACAGCCCTTGTGCTCACGCGCCAAAACGTGCCCTTGTATCAGGAAACCGGAAAAGAGGCCTTGAAAGGCGCTTATATCCTCGTGGATTCCGAAAAAGAGATACCCGACATCATACTCATCGCGTCAGGTTCGGAGGTGCAGCTTGTATATGAGGCCCACAAGGTGCTTAAGGAAAAAGGTATCGATGCCCGTGTGGTGAGCATGCCATCTTGGGAGCTGTTTGAGGAACAACCGGAGGAATACAAGCAGAAGGTGCTTCCCGATGCTGTAAAGGTCAGGCTGGCTGTGGAAGCAGGATCTTCCCTTGGATGGCATCGCTATGTTGGATGTCAAGGGGACGTGATCGCTATTGATAGGTTTGGAGCATCTGGAAAGGCAGAAGTGCTGTTTAAGGAGTTTGGGTTTACCGTAGAGAGGGTTGTTGAACGGGCTTTAGAGCTGCTCAAAAAGGCTTAATAGATAAAAAGGAGCCGAGAAATTCGGCTCCTTTGGTGTTCCTAGAGGTTTTCATAGGCAGCGGTTATCAGTTTACTCGGTTGTGTAACAGGCTACGATCTCGCCAAAATAAAACGTGTGATAATCTGGAGCGCAATACCATTTCTGGATTAGCTGTGCATCAAATTTTTCAGGTATCATATCCTGCTTATATACCACTTTGCATTCATAATGCAGAGTGCACTCCCCTATGATGGGAGCATTTACCTTTATGCCGGGAATGGGGGTGAGGTTACATTCTTTAAACTTGTCAAAATCGCGGCCCGATCTGCTGCCACAAAAAGCTAGCGCTTTCTTTAGATTCCGATTTAATGGAACGCTTACGGTAAATTCTCCGGATTGTTCAATAAGGTCATGGGTGTATCTTGACTTTCTGACGGGTACTAAAAATATGGGTTTGCCCCAGAAAAAGGTGATCCCTCCCCACCCGATGACCATAGTATTGGCTTTTTCGCCTTTGGAAGATAAAAAGAGGCCCCCTGACTTTAATTGGTTTTCCACTTCTAAGATATACCTATCATAAGGCACTTCTTTTATGTTCCCCATTGGATATTTCCCCCTTTCGTCTAGTCAGCATTTTATTGTCTTAAATTAACAACATATAGTATTTGAATACTCGTTTCAATAACCTCAATATACTATATTTTTACACTTTTTTTCAACCTCAATTTCATAAAATGGATTTTTCCGTGAAAACTTGTTTTAAAGCCTTATAGGCATATACAAAACTTTGTGGTATAATTAGGTTAAAAATAAACAATAGTGGGGGGATATTCAGATGGCAGCCTTTCAAATAGGAGTTATGGTGGATTCTTTTCGCCTGGAATTGGAAGAAGGTATAAAGAAGGCCAGAGAAGTGGGAGCTACAGGGATACAGATTTACGCCACATACGGACGTATGGCCCCAGAAAATCTAAATGCAGCTCAGCGCAAGGAGATACTGGATATTATAAAATCCAACGGCTTGGTGGTCTCGGCCATATGCGGTGACTTAGGGGGTCATGGTTTTGCTAAGCCCGAGGATAATCCATGGAAGATTGAGAAATCTAAGAGGATTATGGACCTGGCCAAGGATTTGGAAGCCAATGTCGTTACTACGCATATTGGCGTTATTCCAGAGGACGAGACTCATCCTAGATGGAAAATACTGCAGGATGCATGCGGTGAGTTGGCCGAGTATGGTGACAGCGTAGGGGCATATTTTGCAATTGAAACTGGGCCGGAGAAAGCTGTAACCCTCAAGAAGTTCTTGGATAGTTTAAAGTCAAGCGGCGTACGTGTGAATTTCGACCCTGCCAACCTGGTCATGGTTACGGGAGATGATCCGGTAGAAGCGGTTTATACCCTGAAGGATTACATAGTTCATACCCATGCCAAGGATGGGATTATGAAAAAGCAAACTGATCCCGAGGTCATATACAACTTTTTTGCGGAGGGCGGAATAGAGGACCTGCGCCTCGAGGATTATTTCAAGGAGACTCCTTTAGGCGAGGGACAGGTGGACTTTGATCGGTATTTGAAGGCCCTATATGATATAGGTTACCGCGGTTTTCTCACAATAGAAAGGGAAGTGGGAGAAAACCCCGAAGAGGACATTCGGCAGGCTGTCATCTTCTTGAAGGAAAAGATAAAGCTGTTTGAATGATTTAGGGTATATGGAAAAGTTTGAAGGGGGTAAAAATGATGAGCAAGGAGAGAGTAAGGGTTGGAATCATTGGTGTGGGGTCAATCAGCCATGCCCATATACAGGCATATAAGCAATTGCCGAATGTGGAATTGGTGGCGGCTTGCGATATCAACGCCCAAAGGGCAGAAAAGGTGGCAAAGCAGTATGGTATTCCACATGTATATGCTGATTACAACGAGATGTTTAAAGAAGTTGAGCTGGATGGGGTGAGCGTGTGCACCTGGAATAATGGCCATGCCCCTGCCACCATTGCGGCCTTAAAAGCTGGAGTCAATGTGCTGTGCGAGAAGCCGCTTGCGTTGAATGCCCAGGAAGCTCAGGCTATGGTTGATGTTGCAGAGGCTACAGGGAAGCTTTTGATGGTGGGCTTTGTAAGGAGATTTGGCGAAAACGCTCAGTTCTTGAAGTCCATCATTGAACAGGGTGAGCTAGGTAAAATATATTATGCCAAGACAGGATGCATAAGGCGCTGTGGCAATCCTGGTGGGTGGTTTTCCGATAAGAAACGTTCGGGAGGAGGGCCGCTTATTGACCTGGGCGTCCATATCATCGAATCGGCTCTCGATCCCATGTAAAGGGGATCAGCTGGTATAAATCGGCTGATTATAGCGAGTATAACGATGTGGAAGATAGCGCTGTGGCAATGGTTAAATTTGATAATGGTGCTGCGGTGTTTGTTGAGACCAGCTGGACGCAAAATATCAAGGAGGACCGTCTGTATTTGGAATTGTATGGTTCAAAGGCGGGGGCAACTTTGGAGCCCGAATTGCAAATAATGGGAGAATTCAGATGATGTTCAATAGGGAGATTGCGCATTTTGTGGATTGTATCTTAAACGGCACTCCGTGTTTGAGCCCCGGGTCGGATGGCCTAGAGATAATGAAGATACTGGATGCCATCTATAAATCGGCTGAAATGGGGAAGGAAGTGGCTATAAGCTAGATTGAAAATACATGTTGACGGTGTGCATAAGCAGGGCGCATGGAACTATTTAATAGCCAAAATTACCTTCAAGGTTTTAAAGTTTTTCCTGATGCTGGCTATTATAGGTCTGGTAATATACATTTTAGCTAATTATGGTTTCTTGAGTGGAATTTTATAATGGGTTGATATAAAAAGTTAACCCCGGGAAGAAGCAACTTATTTTGGGGCAAGTAGAAAGTGTAAAGCAGCGTAACTATAAAATAGAAGGCAGCTGGTCAATCCAGCTGCCTTCCCGATTCCACCCAAAGCCTATCTGCAACTTTACCCCATTCTTCAGCTATTTTTTCACATTTAGCAGCGAGTTCATCTACCGGCTCTTTATCTATAGGTTGGGTGGAATAAGCGTTGGAACGATGAACCATTTCTCTCAATTTTTCAGGATTATCAAGCAATGGACAAGGGCGTAGATGGTTTTTGTTAAACGGGTGGTTGTTTTTGTATTCCATGAAAAG
>JAMNZI010000079.1 GCA_023622385.1 Bacillota bacterium
TCGCCATGATAGCCTTTGTACATTGCACCTATGTCTACGCTGACAATATCTCCATCCTGTAGCTCAATAGGACCAGGAATACCATGGATGACCTGGTGGTTTATCGAAGTACATATGCTGGCAGGAAACCCATGATATCCTTTAATTGAAGGTATGGCATTGTGACGATATATATATTCCTCCACTAGCCTATTTAGCTGAGCCGTTGTCACCCCTACCCCAATGCTCTTTGCCACCAGCTCATGGGCTCCCGCTACAATTTTCCCCGCTTCACGCATGACCTCGAGTTCTTTTTTAGATTTTATGATGATCATAAATCATCTCCTACTTCAGGAAACCTCGGTAATGCCTCATAAGCATCTGGGCTTCCAGCTGTCTAACCGTCTCAAGAGCCACGCCTACCACGATGAGGATGGCCGTTCCACCGAAATACATCCGCATGTTAGCCGCTGCCGATGCAGCGATGGGAATTATGGCAACCGCCACCAGGAACAACGACCCCACCAGGGTAATGCGGTTGGATATGCGTGCAAGGTAATCAGCAGTGGGCTTGCCTGGCCTTATGCCCTGGACAAAACCCCCATACTGTCTCAAATTGTCTGCAATCTCAATGGGGTTAAAGGTAATTTGCGTATAGAAGAAGGTAAAGAATACGATAAACAGAGCATACAGAACCCCGTAAAGAACCGTACCCTGATGAAATTGGTCTTCCACCCATCTATTAAATCCGCTGTTGGGGAAAAACTGCGATATAATCTGGGGCAACGATAATATAGAAACCGCAAATATTATGGGAAGTACGCCAGCGGAATTAACCTTTAGAGGTATATGGGTGCTTTGGCCGCCATATACCTTACGCCCCACTACGCGTTTGGCGTACTGTACGGGTATTCTCCTTTCCCCAGAATCCACAAATATTATCGCAGCGATCATTAAGATAGCAAATACTAGGACTATTGGCAAGCTCCAGGGGCTCATAGCCTTGGCCACAAAAGCCAGCTGCCACAGCGATACCACTGCTACCGGAAGCCTAGATATGATGCTGGTGAATATAAGGAGAGATATACCGTTGCTTATCCCTTTATCGGTGATCTGCTCACCTAGCCACATCAAAAAGGCCGTCCCAGCAGTCAGGGTCAAAGATACAATTATATAGCCCAAAAAATTTTTATTTTCAAGTGCTTCACCTGCAAGTCCGTAAGTGATACCGATAGCCTGTATGAAGGCTAGCACTACAGTGGCATAACGGGTATACTGGGCGATCTTCTTTTGCCCTTCCTGGCCTTCTTTGGCCAGCTGTTCCAGCCTGGGAATAGCGACTGTAAGCAACTGCATTATGATGGACGCATTAATGTATGGGGTTATACCCATAGCAAATATGGTAAAGTTGGCAAAGGCTCCTCCCGAAATGATATCAAGCAGTCCCAAAAGGGTATTCCCCTGCACTAAATTTCTTATATAGCTGCTGTCAATCCCGGGAACCGGTATAAAACTTCCCACCCTATAAACCAGAAGCATGAGAAGGGTATAAATGATCTTTTTCCTGAGGTCGTCTATTCTCCAGGCATTTTTAAAAGTTTCAAACACTTTAAATCACCTCTGCTTTACCTCCAACAGCTTCAATCTTCTGTTGGGCTGTTTTGCTGAACTTATGGGCCCTGACTGTCAAGTTCTTGGTAAGCTCGCCATCGCCTAAAATCTTAACCCCATCCTTGATCTTCTTTACCAAGCCTTTTTCCTTCAAAAGCTCAGGGGTAACAACCGTACCAGGTTCAAATATTTCCAGTGCCCCAACATTTACTTCGCTGTATTCCTTGGCAAATATGTTGGTAAAACCTCGCTTAGGGATACGCCTGGTCAAAGGCATCTGCCCGCCTTCAAAACCTGGCCTGACTCCTCCGCCACTTCTGGCCTTCTGTCCTTTATGCCCACGACCGGCTGTCTTGCCATGTCCCGAACCGATTCCCCTACCTTTTCGCTTTGGCTCTTTGTTGCTGCCCTCTGGAGCTCTCAATTCATGCAACTTCACCTTATACACCTCCCCGTCTTACTCCTCTATCTCTTCAACTTCCACTAAATGCTTGACTTTCTCTATCATTCCACGAATAGTAGGGTTATCGTCATGAATCTTTTGGCTCCTTATCTTCCTCAGGCCTAAAGCCCTAATGGTTGCAATCTGATCATCCCGGCAGCCAATAGTACTGCGCACCTGGGTTATTTTGAGTTTTGCCATCGCTTACTACCCCCTTAACCTAGTATCTCCTCGACTGACTTATTGCGGAGCCTGGCAATTTCTTCAGGAGTTTTGAGCTTAGACAACCCTTCCATTACGGCATATGCCACGTTGATGGAGTTGTTGGAGCCTATAGATTTCGTCAGAATATCGCGAATGCCCGCCAGTTCCAGCACAGCGCGCGCAGGACC
>JAMNZI010000060.1 GCA_023622385.1 Bacillota bacterium
GAACGAATAGATCCTGGAACATCAGAAGCAAAGCCTGGGGCAAAATACACAGGAACAGTTACGGTAAGGCGTGCAACTGAGAAAGAGTATTCAGGGCCTGCGGATACAATTCTTCATCTCACCATATCCAACGGTAAACTGGAAAGCCCTGCGGATATACCAGTCACACTTTCCCCAGGCGAAACAAAAGAAGTGCCATTCACATGGGAGGCAGGGCAGGATAGAAGTAAAAATGTCTTAATCGTAGCGGAAATAAACCCTGCAAAACTTAATGCAAATCGAATTATTGAAAAGACCTATGATAATAATATTAAACAAGCGACCGTAAAAATGGAGGAAGATAAAATAGACTTATCCGTTGGCCTTTCAAGCTGGACAGATGCACTCTTTGCAGGGGAAACGGACGTGTTTGAAGCTATTGTTAGAAATACAGCAAGCAAAGCAGTAACGACCGACATTGTTTGGAGGTTTGGCGGGAAAGAAGTAAGAAGGGCATCAATAACCGTTCCGGCGAATGGTTACATCCTTGATAGGGCGAATATAACAATGCCTAGCAGTGCAAAAGAAAATACAATGGTCCTGCTTGAGGTAGAAGTCAATCCCACGCGCACAAAGCCTTCTAACGAAACAACGTACGCAAATAACAAGGCGACTGAGCGAATTTTGTGTCTCGGGATTGACGATGATGGCTCCGGTGGCGGCGGCATAGCTCCTCCGTATCTTGTCAAATAATATGCTAAAAAGAGAGGTTTTAAAGCCTCTCTTTTTTTTTATTAATAATTAATAAAGGGTAAGACTTTGTTCAAGGCCTTTAAAAAGGAGGGGTCAACATTAAATGCAATATAAAAAAGCTTATTAAATCGGAGAAAGGCCAATTATTACCGTTTATCGCAGTGATCATGCTTCTGCTTATTGCCGTAACTGCTTATCAGTTCGGTCTTTCAGTGGCCTATTTGTCAAGGACAAGGGTAAGGGATGCATTAGATTCAGCCGTACTTTCGGCAGCTTCGTTGGCGTATAAAACAAGCAGTCCTACCAAATACGGTGAAAGAAGGAGCTGTACTACTAGATATGACTCCGAGGGAAATGTGGTAAGCAGAACATGTCGTTGGGTAAAGACTACTAGTTCATATAAAGACTACATTACGATAAGCAAGAGCGAAGCGAAAGAGATAGCAGAGGAATACCTTCGTAAAAACCTTCGCATATCAAACGTCAAAGATTACGATGTGCTATCTTTGGATGTAAGGTTTATCGAAGATACAAATTTGGTACAAATAACATATCGAAGGCCACACACAGAAGGCATAAACAGGACATACCAAGAAAACTTTCCGCGGTGGATTCGTATAGTGGGCAAAGCGCGGGTAGAGGTTCCAGCACCTCTTGGAGGTGTCTTTGGTAGAGATAGAATGGTTGTACAGATAGAATCAGAATCAAGAGTAAACCTACGCAATATACCGCGGGGGGTGTGGAATTGAAGCTAGGATGCAACAAAGGTTCGGCTACATTAGAAACGGCAGTTATGCTTTTAATATTAATCATTATGGTTACAGGTTTTATGTTTTTAATAAATGCAGTAACGGTATATAGCGTTGCGCAAACTGCAGCAAGAGAGGGAGCAAGGGAATACGCGATAACTGATAATGCTTCAAAAGCAGCAAGAAAAGCAAAAGATGAGTTGAGCATAGGCGGTATAGAACCATCATCAGCGAAGGTAACCACAGAATCGGCGGGACGGGAAAGAAGGGTGAAGGTAACGATAGATTATCCCATTTATATACCGCTAATTGGGAAAAGCGATATTCAAATACAAGGGGGTGCTGTGTTCAGGAGTATTAAGTGAAGGAGGTTGGCAACGTTAAAATGTTTAAGCTGTTAAAAAACAATAGAGGATCTGTGATTGTTGAAGTGGCGGTAATGTTTATTACCGTTACTATGCTTGCAACTGGCTATATATACTTTACCCAGTTTATGAGGGTGAAGACCGCATTAAAAATCGCTGCCAAGGAAGGTGCAAGAGAGTATTCGATAACAAATAATCCGTCTAAAGCAAGAAGCAGGGTTATGGCAGAGCTGTCGCTTGCAGGTATAGACTCAGATACTGTTGATATAAGCATCTCAAGCGATGGTAAAAAGAGAATAGTAAACGTTAAAGCAAGAGATGGTTTTTATATTCCATTTGCAGGAGAGTATGACCTCAATTTAAGAGGCGGAGCAGAGTTTATGTTAGAAGAAAACCCAGAAATTGAAGAAAAGGGGCAACTGTAACATGCTAAATATCTTAATCCCCATAATATTTTTGATGCTCTCATGTTACTTTGACTACAAAGAGCGCAGAATTCCAAACGAAATAACTTACACGATGTTTGTGTCAGGCTCAATAGTGCAGATAGCCACAGGA
>JAMNZI010000059.1 GCA_023622385.1 Bacillota bacterium
TGCTGCCAGGTCATTGGGGATACCATTTTTCGGGCTGTATGGAGCTTGTTCAACCCTTACCGAATCCATGTCCTTGGGAGCCATGCTCGTGAGTGCTGGATACGCTGACCTTGTTCTGTGCGTGACTTCCAGCCATTTCTGTACTGCCGAGAGGCAGTATCGGTTCCCATTGGAGATGGGGACTCAGCGTCCACCCACCGCGCATTGGACTGTAACGGGTGCAGGAGCATTTTTGCTGTCCAACGATGAAAAACCCCCATACATTACCCATGTAACTACCGGCAGGGTTGTAGATTATGGCATAACCGACACCTATAACATGGGCGCTGCCATGGCCCCGGCGGCGGCAGCTACCATAAAGGCCCATTTTGAAGATACAGGGCAGGGCCCCGAGGCATACGACCTCATCGTTACCGGTGACTTAGGTTGGTTTGGAAGGGAACTGACCATTGACCTTTTGAAGAAAGAAGGCTATGACATAAGCGATAGATTTATAGATTGTGGTTGTGAGATATACAGCAGGGAACAGGACGTACATGCGGGGGGCAGCGGTTGCGGATGCTCCGCAGTGGTCTTTGGAGGCTATATTTTAAGAAAGATGGAGGAAGGCGTTTACAAGCGCATTTTGCTGCTCTCCACAGGAGCCCTGCTCAGCACCACCAGTACCCAACAGGGCGAATCCATACCGGGTATTGCCCATGCCATAACTATTGATATGGATAGGGGATGAAACATGGAGTATTTGAGGGCCTTTGTAGTTGGCGGTTTGATATGCGTTATCGGTCAGATACTCATCGATAAAACCAACCTGACGCCAGCTAGAATCCTGGTTTGCTTCGTAACGCTGGGCGTTATATTGACGGCTATAGGCGTATATGAACCCATCGTGAAATTCGGCGGAGCGGGAGCTACTGTCCCGCTCCCGGGGTTTGGAGAAGGCGGTAGATGAGATGGGGGCCTTGGGCGCTTTTACGGGCGGTGTGAGGGCGACCGCTGGAGGAATAACTGCAGCAGTGGTGTTCGGCTATCTAGCAGCTATACTGTTCAACCCAAAGATGAAAAGATAGAAAAAGAGGGGCACTTTAGTTTAGTACCCCTCTTTTTGTTGTTTTCGCCTTTTTTGTTTTATGACATCATCGCTGAACGATGGCTTTAAGGGAATGGTGGAGAGGGTAGATATTGATATTCGTCTGAGGTTTCCTGCTCAAGTTGGCTGTCTAATGCCTCGAAGATAGTTTTTGAAAGCTCTGATAATTGGGCCATGCTTTGTTCTACGGGCCGTGGGTCGAACGGTGGCAGCTGGGTCAATGGCTGTTTACCTTCTGCAGGAGGTTCAACCGTTGCCTGATTGAAGCTGTTGAGCAACGCTTCAATCGCCTTTTCGAGGGTGTTACGTTCTTTGTCGCTCAACTTGCCTCGATATTCGGGAGCGGACATCTTATGGCGTATCGAATTTATCAGTTCCTGTGCACGCCTGAACAGATCTTCCTTGAGCTGCTGCGAATTATACCATTCCTGCGTATGCAGCTGGCAAAAGTATTGATTATCCTCGGGGTTGTTGTAGTCAAGGGTTGAAAAATCCACCATATCCTTAAACGCACCTGGCAGATACTTTTGTAGTTGATCATCGCTCAACTGCCGGAGGGGTGAATCTTCTGGCAATACAATCACCGATTTTTTGGCCACGTGCTCCCTCGGGCAGTATGGCGAGGCGATTTTATTCGAGTATTGGCATATCTCAACCTCCTGATGCACATCGCATTTATCCTTTGGAACGGCTTCTACCGGAAACCACTCAGTTACCAGCCCACGGCCGCTTGCGTCGTTTTCGCACAGCGTACCGTTAGGCAGCTTGCCAGATACGCTGCATACGCTGACGCGTACTACTCCTTCGGGCACTTTGTCATAAAATGGCTTGTTTTCGAGATTCTCATGTATAGGCTCCATCACCGCTTTCCACAGAGGAGCGGCATAATGTCCTCCTTGAGTATTATCCTTTAAGGGTTTCCAAAGGTCGTGGCCTATCCATACGGTTGCTGTATAATAAGGGGTAAACCCAGCAAAGTACACGCCTTTGAAGTCATTGAGGGTACCGGTTTTGCCGGCAATGTGCATGGCCTTCTTAAACTTGGCTCTGCTACCAGTGCCGCTATTTACCACCGTTTCTAACCAGTCGGTCAGGATGAAAGCTGTGCTTTCCTTGAAGACCACCCTTTTTACCTGAATGTTATCCTTGTTGAGGATCTCATTTCCGTCTCTATCCAAAACTTTGGTAAAGGATACGGGAGTTTGGTAAATTCCTTTATTGGCTATGGAAGCATATGCCGCTGCCATTTCGATCATGTTTATGCCGTCCTGGCCAAGAGAAAGGTTGGATACCGCTTTTTCGTTTACATATGGCGAACTGGTTATGCCCAATTCCAAAAGCTTTTCAACTGAGTAATTGGGGCCCACGCGTTCCTTTACTATTCTGGCGGCTGCCACGTTTATAGAATTTTTTATGGCTGAGCGCACATCCACAAGCCCACTGAATGTGCGGTCATAGTTGAGGGGATAGCCCCTGCCGTTCCATTGGTCTTCTAACCCCTTTATGGGTACCGGGACGTCTTCCAGTATGATTCCACCGGGATAACCAGCTTCGATGAAGGGCCCGTATACAGACAAGGGCTTTATGGCCGAACCTACAGCCAATGACTGCATGACCCGGTTGGTCCAGAAGCGGCCTTGAGGAGGAGTTTTCCCGCCCACAATGGCCCGTATTTCTCCCGTTGTATGATCTATTACCACCGCTGCTGCCTGTGGCTGCTGTATTTCATTCCCCTGACTATCCTTTATAACCTTGTCCTTGGGGTTAGCCAGAGGGGGGAGATTCTTGTAGTTGTATACCGCTTCTTCGACAGCTTTTTGTATCTCGGGATCGACTGTGGTATATATCTTAAGCCCGCCTTCTTGGATCAGCTTCATGGCCCTCTGGCGGCCCTCATCGCCCGTCCAGCCGTAATGTTCCATTAGCCTGTCGCGAACGTCCAGTATCACGTATTCCACAAAATAGGGCATGGGATAGAGGGAGTTACGTGTGGACTCTTCTATTACATTGAAGCCCTGTTCTTCAGGGGATTTGTTCGGGTCCAACTTGGCTTCCTCGTATTGTTCCTTGGAGATAAAACCGTTTTCGTACATAAGACGCAGTA
>JAMNZI010000098.1 GCA_023622385.1 Bacillota bacterium
GCTCTAAAATGCGCTGCATATGCTGCTTTTTGGCCTCAGCAAGCTCCAGCAATCTCTTTAATCCCTCATTTACCTTTCGGTTAATTACACCCTTTTCATTTTCCGCCATATTCAAACTTACCGCCTACTCCTTCTTATATATCTGCTTTCGTGTAATCTTCACAGCCTCGGCCCATGTATCACGAAGCTCTGTCACAAAGGTAAGCACCTCTTCCAGTATGGCCACGTCTTTTTTGGTATTGGCCTCCACAAGGCGCCTGTGCAGGTAATCATAAAGTGCCAGCAAATTGTGCGATATCTCGTACTTCATATCCAGAGTGGACATAAACTCAAGAATGATATCCTGTGCCCTTATTATGGCCTTGTGCGCTCCCTCCAGGTCCTTGTTGTTTATGCACTCCATCGCCTGTTTGATGAACCGTATGCAGCCGTTGTAGAGCATGACCACAAGCTCCCCTGGGCTTGCCGTCATGACGCTCTGCTGCTGGTACTGCTGGTACGGGTTATTTATCGCCATAACCTCTTCCCTGGTCATCTAAACCGGGTAAACCTTCCCGGTTAGATGGCTGGGGTATTTTTCACCGCCTCCTTACGTTGCCCCGGCCCCAGCTGGCGGTATTTGGAGCAACCGTAGCCCCTCCTTTGAAGCATAAACTATCTTTATTTATTAAAGTACAGCAACTTAAATCATGTAGGAACTTACACCTTCAAAAAATTTTAAAACACAAATTGGCGTTAAAATGACATCAATTGGATTTTATTTTTAAGCAGTTTTACACCTTAAGACTGATTCATACCCATCTGCTGCATAAGCCACATACTCTGGGCGTTCATCTTCTGGATAGCCTTCTCAAGGGCGGTAAACTGTGCCCAGTACTTGTTCTCCTGCCTTATCATGGCCTCAACTACCGCATCTATCCTCTTATCCAGCCGTTTGAGCTCAGCATCCATCATGTTTTGGAACTCGGTTATATCCCCAACCACACCGGCCTTTTCGAGCAAGACGCCCTTTCTGCCGTATTGGTCTCTCGTGGTGCGGATGTTGTCCATGAGTACGTCGTAAATCCGGTACATGAGCCCCGACTCGTTGTATCTTTGCGTTCTCGAGGTAGAATCCAGATTGGGCGAATAGTCGATGCCGGATTTCTTTATGAAAAGCTGCATCACTTGTTCAGGGTTATTCCTCAATGCCTCTTTTAGCTTGGCCTCATCGATATGGAGCTTTCCCCTTTCAGAATAGGAGCCGGTGGTGATGCCGATGGATGAAAGGCTTATGCTCACACCTGCCACAGCATCGCTCAAAGCCCTGCGCATGCTATACACTATGTTTTGGAGTATGGAGTCGCCCCTTAAAAGCCCACTCTTTGCCTTCTGCTCCCAAAGCTCTATCTCCTTCTCGCTCATTTCCTTCTTTTGCGCGTCTGTCAGCGGCAGATAATCGCGGAACCGCTCTTCATTGAGCTTGCCGTTTATCTTATCGATGAGCTCGTTGTACTTGTCAACAAAGTTTTTTATGGCGTTGTAGGCCTTGTCCACATCCTGTGCGACGGTGATGGTGATGGGCGCCATGCCCTCCGGTGTGGTATTTTTCAGCGTATAGGTAACGCCATCGATGGTGAATGTGTTGGTGGGGCTTGACCAGAGTATGCTCTCATTACTGCCCACTTTCTGAAAATATACCTTGGCGTCAGCACCACTGTCTGGTATTATATTTTCCTCTGTCAGGCCCAAATATTGCAAGAATGTCCCTTCAACATCATCTAAAGTAAGATTTCTGGTAGATGAACCCGTGGCTTTCGTCTGTATAATGAATCTCTTTTCTATACTTGAGTAGAAAAAATTCACCCCAGCCTTATCGTTTGTGCTAACCTGATTCATCACCTGCCGCATTGTAGCAGTTGAACTAAATGAAAATTCAACACCATTTATTTGAAACTTAACAGTGCTCCCCGCTTGTACATACCCTAACTCTTCCAGGGTACTATCCAGCGATTTACCATCTGGAATGATGGGACTACCATCATTTGTAGTATCTATCCCTTTAACAATAGTAGGTGTAGCCAAACTTTCGATCGCAGTAATAACATACTTTCCTTCCATGGCACTGGCATTTGCAGTAGCCATCACGTAAGATTCAGCGCTGGAAGTCACACTAAATGTCCTGTATCTATTTGATGAAAGCATATACGTATCGGTTTTCAAGACATTGAAAAACTCGTCCTGGAAAGCCCTAAGCAGGTTGGTTATCTCCCTGTAAGCCTCTTTTCGCCACTCAACCAGCTGCCTTTCCTGCTTCAGCCTGTCCACTTTCGTCTGCTCAATCCGCATCAAGTCCTGTATAATGGAGTCAACATCAAGGCCGGTGGCCAGTCCTCCTATAC
>JAMNZI010000236.1 GCA_023622385.1 Bacillota bacterium
ACTTCTTGGCCAGTGTGATATTTTTGCATTGCCTTCCGATTGGGAGGGAGTCCCATTGACAGTCCTCGAAGCTATGGCAGCAGGTAAGCCGGTGATTGCTACTGCAGTTGGTGGCGTCCCGGAATTGGTGAAGGATGGTGAAACAGGAATACTTATACCTCCACGAGACACACAGACATTGGCACAAACTATCTTGAAATTAGCTACAAATCCCGAGCTTGGCCAGCAAATGGGCCAGAGGGGGCAAACGCGGGCAAAGGAACAATTTGATATTGCCCGAACTACCAGGAATTACGAATCCTTATACATGGAGCTTTTGAAAAAGAAGGTGAAGAGATGAATTTGTTTACAAAGTGGTCTCGTTTATTCATACGCTGGACCAAAATGCTTGGAGGAAAAAGCTACTATCACCAGCCGCAGTGTATGGGTAAAGTATTCCGTCCGAACGAATTGGCAGGCTACTTTAATGATTTGACAGGAAAAACTCATTGGACTGGTTCCACAGATGACGAAGAGATACCGGTTAATATCCTAGTCGATGGCCGTAAGGTTTATTTTGCTACGACAATTGTACAGAAAGCGCTTGGTCATTGGGATAAATGGTTGCTTGAAGGTCAGGAAACTGACAAGAAAGAGTTTCTTAAGCTCAATCGATGGCTTTTATCAAGGCAAGATGAGAATGGGGGATGGCCGCTTTGGCGTGAACTGGACCTGCCTCTTCCTTCCCCTTATTCAGCTATGACGCAGGGAGAGTGTATATCGGCATTTGTTCGAGCGTGGATGCTTACGGAAGACGACGCTTATGCAGAAGGGGCTAGACGGGCATTGACCCTTATGTGCAAGCCCATAGAAAAAGGAGGCCCTGCAATATACGTAGGAAAGGATATCTTTTTGGAAGAGGTTCCTCATGATCGACGCGTATCTATCCTTAACGGATGGATTTTTGCTCTTTTTGGTCTTTATGATTCCTGGTTAGTTTTTAATGATAAACAAACTTACGAGGTATTTAAGCAATCATTGGACACTCTGTTGACGCATTTGGGCGAGTATGATGCCGGTTATTGGTCCTACTATGATGTACAAAAACACCTTGCTAGCCCATTTTACCATGACCTTCATATTCATCAACTAAAAGCTCTGGCGATGGTTGAGAACAGTTCACGTTTAACTCAAATTTTGGGTCGTTGGGAAGCTTATCAACATAGTAGATTGAATAGATTTAGGGCGTTAAGTGTTAAGGCGCTCCAAAAACTTAGGGAGCCAGGAGAAGCGGTGATCATCCGATGAAAATTGCCTACATCACAGCTCAGACGCCTTATGGTAAAGGAGAGGCCTTTGTCTTGGAGGAGATGCTGGCGATATTCGAGCTTGGCATTAACATTGTAATTATCCCCAGAAACCCTTCCAAAGAAGTTTTTCAAAAAAAGGGCGAAAGGCTTTTAAATAATACTATATGGTTGCCGCTATTAGACAAGCGAATATTTTTTTATTTCTTGAAAGTGCTCATATCAGAACTGCTTGTGTGGCGAATCATTGGTACAATTTTGCGACGTTCTCGAACACGGAAGATCGCCGCAAAAAACCTTGCTATTCTTCCTAAAGCGGTGTTTGTTGCTAATTTACTCCGTAATAAGAGGGTGGAACATATTCATGCTCATTGGGGCTCAACTACCGCTACCATGGCATGGATAATTTCAGAACTGACGGGAATTCCATGGAGCGTAACTTTTCATCGGTGGGATATAAAAGAAAATAATATGTTGGAGGAAAAAGTTAAAAGTGCTAAATTTGTAAGATGTATATCGGAAAATGGCAGAGACGAATTGCTCAATATGATTAGCGGAAAATATAAAAATAAAGTAAAAGTGATTCACATGGGGGTAAAAACTCCTGACAAGACATCAGAAGTAAAGATTAATAGAGATTTCTTTACAATAGTTACTCCTGCGAATCTATTAGAAGTAAAGGGCCATAAGTTTTTGGTAGAAGCCTGTTCAATTTTAATTGAGCGTGGTATTGAATGTTTTCAATGTATTTTTTATGGCGGAGGGCCGCTTAAGGAAAAATTAGAAAATATGATTAAAGAAAAAAATTTAACTGAATATATAAAGATGCCAGGAGTCATTCCACATGAAAGACTCATCGACATGTATAAAAATCATAAGATAGACATGGTAGTATTACCAAGCATCACTACGTCTAACGGTGAACATGAAGGTATTCCCGTTGCTCTCATGGAAGCTATGGCTGCCGGAGTGCCTGTAATTTCAACGACCACTGGTGGTATCCCGGAACTTCTGGGTAATGGAGCAGGGATTTTAGTGCCGCCGGAGGATAGCGAA
>JAMNZI010000212.1 GCA_023622385.1 Bacillota bacterium
TTACCTACAGGGGAGATACCATAGATTTTTCAGAAATGTACAGGGAAGGTGAACACATCGTAGTGGTAAGCGGTCCTTTAAAGGGCCTGGAGGGAATTATAGAAAAGGTGGATGTTCGAAAGAAGCGGGTGAAGATACGAATTCAGTTTTTGGGGCGGGAAAAGCGCGTTGACCTCGGTGCTTACCTGATCGACAAATGCAGCGGGTAGAAGGCCCGATTTTTAATGTCTCTAATGCAGATATGATGCTGCCTGGAGCCTATCCTGCAAATTAATTACATTGACACACTCTAATTGATAATGTAAAATCTAAATTAGCTTATGTGGACAAAATCCCGGGGAAGTTTATAATATTTTTGCGTTTTAATGGAGATGATATATATGCTAAACATTGGGGCTTTCATCACCGCTTTTTTAATTTCGTTGATAGGAATACCACCCATTATTTGGTTTGCCAATAAAAATGGGATAGTAGATAAACCTAACAGCAGAAAAGTTCACAATAAGCCTGTTCCTTTGTTGGGAGGAACGGTAATTTTTATTGCGTTTGCAGTGCCTTTCGTGGTTTTTGTTGGATTAAATCTGAAGGCTATAAGCATCATTTTTTGTTCTGTAATCCTTGTCATTTTAGGGCTGCTTGACGATATTTATGACATTGAAGCTAAAAAAAAGCTGGTTGTACAGATATGCTGTTCGATAATTGCTGTGGCTTCAGGTGTAAAGGTTAATATAGGGGAATATATAACCGAAAATGCGACTATGGCATTTTTGGTCGATGGCATTATAAGCATTTGCTGGATTATAGGAATAATCAATGCGGTGAACCTTATAGATGGTTTGGATGGATTGGCCGGGGGAGTTTCCATCATTGCCTCCATTGCCTTTGTGTTCATTCTAAAGGGCAAGAGCTCGAATAGCATGGGGAATATAATGGCATTGTCCCTTGCGGGATCAGTCCTGGGCTACCTCTTTTATAATTTTTACCCTGCTAAAATATTTATGGGAGATATGGGAAGCACGTTTATTGGTTTTTTGCTGGCCGTACTGGGCATGCTGAGCTTAGATGTGCCGGATAATCCTGCGTCTGTTTGGGCGCCTATAATAATATTGGGGGTACCCATTTTCGATACCGGCCTGACCATACTGCGAAGGGTTGTGCACAAGAAGCCTTTGTTCTGCCCTGATAAAGATCATCTTCATCATTGCATTATGGCCAGGGGATTTACCCAAAAACAAACGGTCCTGATTATGTACGGCTTTGCACTGTTAGCCGCTTTGGTGGGTGTTGTTGTGGCTAAAGGAGAGCACTTTTACGCAGGGCTTGTGGTGATAGGGCTGCTTATTGCTTTGGGCATATTGATGAGCTGCAGCATATTCACCAAGATAAAGAGGTTTATAGTGAACAAGACGGAAATAGCCGTTACAAAGGATAAGGAAATGCATTTTCGTGGGTAACCATATTTAAAGAGTAAAACCTGTGAATTTAGCTATGATGTTGGGGGCTCATTATATTATGGGAAACAGGATATTTCTTATTTCAAACATGTATCCTAACGAAAGCTATCCTTTTTATGGTATATTTGTAAAAAATACCGAAGAAGTTTTGAAGCAAAATGGCTATGTTACCGCATTAAAAGCCGTCATAACTAAGTCTAAACCTTCGAGAATGATCAAGCTGAAGTCGTATTTGAGATTTTATGCCGAAATTCTAAGGGGCATTTTTAAAGCAGGCGAGTATGATATAATCTATGTGCATTTTATAAGCCACAGTGCAATACCCGTCCTGATTTTGAAATTGCTGGTAGGTAAGCCGCTGGTGCTGAATACCCATGGCTCTGATGTTCTCCTCAAGGGAAGGCTGGCCAAAATATTAGGGTTGTTTAATTTTTTGGTAGTCAGGGTGGCAGAAAAGGTGGTTGTGCCTTCTGAGTTCTTTAAAGATGTCGTGATTCAAAAGTTGGGCGTATCGCCTGATAAGATAATTGTATACCCATCGGGAGGGATAAACACAGAAATATTTAAGTATGAAAAGAAGGATTTAAACGACGAGGGCGATTTCGTTCTAGGATATGTATCAAGGATAGATTATGAAAAAGGTTGCCATATATTTGTGGAAGTCGTTAGAAAGCTTGTTCAAGTTTTGCCTCATATTAAGATAAAGGGGATAATGATAGGGGATGGCAAGGATAAGGATGAATGCTTAAAGCTTATTAGGGAATATAATCTAAGTGAAAATATAGAGTACCTTGGCGCTTTACCCCAAAGAGAGATCGCGCACTATTACCCTAAGTTTGACCTTTTTGTCTTTCCTACCAGGTTGAACGAGAGTTTGGGTTTGGTAGGCCTGGAAGCCATGGCCTGTGGGACGCCGGTAGTCGCTTCGGCTGTAGGGGGGCCTAAAACGTACATTGAGCAAGGCCAAAACGGTTATCTGGTAGATGTGGACGATGTCGATGGGTTTGTCAGGGCAATCTGCCATTATGTTGAACTAAGTAAAGAGGAAAAAGAGAGAATTATAGAAAACGCCTACCGAACAGCGCTACGGTATGAGAACAAAAAGGTTACCGAATATTTTATTGCGGAGCTAAAAAAACTGCGCTTTGATTTAAATGCTGATAGTGGAGGAGTTTAGAATGCATGAAGCTACCAAAAAATTTGACTATATAATTGAATGCGTTATACTTTTCTTATTTTTATTTGTTCCATTTAGAGAAATCCTAGCGTATGTCATTTCACCGCTGATAAAGATAATACCTGACATTTTAATCCTATCCCTTCTTGCTGTTGACCTGATAAAAAACAAAAAGCTGATCAGGTTAAATGCAATTGATCTTGCATATCTATTGTTCCTTTTAATAGCCATGATTTCTACATTATATAATGGTAGAGGGATAAAGCCTTTCATAGTTGAAGCAAGAAGTATTACTATGTACTATTTCATCTATTTCATAGTGCGGGATAAGGAATTTTCCGAGAGATTTTTGATAAATCTAAGGAAGATTATTAGATTTAATATATTCGTTTTGTTTTTCTTCGGAGTGATTGAGAAGATATTCGATAAGACGGTGCTGTTTCCCATTGAATGGTATGCAAAGATAATGCAGACCAGCAATTTTCACAGGGTATATAGCTATTTTAAAAATCCCAATACCTATGGCGCTTTTTTGGTATTGAGTTTTTATATACTGGTATTAATAGATAAAAAATACAATATTAAGGACAGATGGACGTACGCTTTGATCTTCTGCAGCCTCCTTATGACCGCTTCCAGAAGCTCTTTGTTGGTATTAATAGTATGTATATGCATTTATGCCATTTTATTTAGAAGCAGACAATTTATAAAGGAGACGGCAATTTTAATAGCATTAGGGTGCCTTATTTTTGTTGGTGTAGAAGGATTGGATTATATATGCTCAACTTTTCTTAAAGACAATGCTTTCCCGGAAGAGAAGTTGGCTGTTATTTTAGACAGGCTTGAAGAGCTGCGGGATGAGAAGATTGTGGAACTGAGTAACATTGATGGCAGGATATATTCAATAAAGACGGGTATAAAGGTATTCAATGATAATAAGCTTCTGGGAGCGGGTTTTGGGACCTATGGCGATGCTGCAAGCCTGATTTTAGGTTCGCCTATATACGAAAGATATGATATTAGGGAAGGCTTCTATTCAGATAATGAATATATTAAGATAATTGCAGAAACGGGCATTTTGGGCACAATAGCCTATATTGGGTTTTTAGTATCTATATTATATTACCTTATAAAGTTCAGAAATTTTTACATGCTTAACTTATATATCATGATTTTATCGCTGGGGTTATTTTATAACGTGTTTGAGATCCAAATAATCTCCCTGTTCTTTTGGTTATTGTCGGGGTTGCTTCTAAGGGAAAGGTCCATCGTGCCGCAAGAGAAAAAAGTTTAAAATTTGTTCAAATTTTTTTGGTTGAAACCAAATAATAAGTTATGATAATATTCGAATTGTTATAATACTTACTTTTTGAAAGGAGGCAGCAGGGTATTCCTCCCTGTTTTGTGGGAAGGGAAATGTTCTGCGCTGGCGTATGACGAGCGACCGCGTAAACATACTGGGTTGTAGCGTAGACAGGCTTACGATGGACCAAACTATTCAGAAGGTGGAAGACATTATATCCAAGCGGAAGCCAACGCAGCATGTAGTGGTTAATGCGGCTAAAATAATGATGATGCATGAGGACCCCAAGCTGCGGGATATTATAAATAACTGCCCCATCATTAACGCTGATGGGCAGTCTGTTGTATGGGCTTCTCGATTACTTGGACAACCCTTACCCGAAAGGGTAACAGGCATAGATCTGATGCAAAGGCTGATTGAGATAAGCGCTCATAAAGGCTACAGATTGTTTTTTTTTGGCGCAAAGGAGGAAGTGGTTTCTCAGGTTGTAGAGGTGCTTAAGGAGAAATATCCCTCCTTACAGATAGCCGGTTACAGAAACGGCTATTTTAGCCCGGAGGAAAACGATGAAATAGTTGAGCAGATAAATGCTTCAAATGCCGATATGCTTTTTGTCGGCTTTAGTTCCCCTAAGAAAGAATATTGGCTGGCTGAAAACCTCCATCGCCTAAATGTTCCCTTTTGTATGGGAGTGGGCGGTAGTTTAGATGTAATAGCAGGAGTGTACAAAAGAGCCCCATTATGGATGCAGAAGATGGGGCTAGAATGGTTTTATCGCTTCATTCAGGAACCAAGGCGTATGTGGAGGCGCGTTTTAAAGAGCGCCAAATTTATGTGGTTGGTAATCAGAGAAATGTTGAGACCACGAACTTAAATAGATGCTGGAAGGTGATAGCAATGGATAAGAAAAAGATATGCGTTATGGGTTTAGGATATATTGGTCTGCCCACCAGTGCTATGTTTGCAGCTCATGGGTGCAAGGTGATCGGAGTAGATGTAAATGAAGAGATCATAAACGCTTTAAACAAGGGCGAGATTACAATCGAGGAACCGTACCTGGATATTATGGTGCAGGCAGCCGTCACATCCGGAAACCTGATTGCCGATACCAAGCCTCACGAGGCTGATGCCTTTATTATAGCAGTTCCAACTCCCATCACTGAGGATAAAAAGGCCGATATGAGCTATGTGGTTGCCGCCACAGAAGCCATTGTGCCTTATCTTCGAAAAGGAAACATGGTCATACTGGAGTCCACTTCCCCGCCGGGGACGGTAGAAGAGCTGGTAGTGCCCATACTGCAAAAGAGCGGCCTTAAGATAGGAGAGGAATTATATGTAGGCCATTCCCCTGAGAGGGTGCTGCCGGGAAAGATACTGTGGGAGCTGGTACACAACAACCGTATAATCGGGGGGATAAACAGGATTTCGTCCGAAAAGATATGCGAGCTTTATAGGATATTCGTCAGGGGAGAGATATATTTGACCGATGTGAGGACGGCCGAGATGTGTAAAGTGGTGGAAAACACCTTTAGGGATGTAAACATCGCCCTTGCTAATGAGCTGGCTAAGATATGCGAGAGGATGGGTATAGATGTCTGGGAAGTGATAGAGCTGGCCAACAAGCACCCGCGTGTGAACCTCCATCAGCCCGGCCCGGGGGTGGGCGGGCACTGTCTGGCGGTTGATCCGTGGTTTATAGTCGAGAAGGCTCCTGATCTGGCTAAGATTATAGAGCTTTCCAGGAAGACCAATGACGGCATGCCGCAGCATGTGCTCAGCAGGATAGACGAGATCTTGAAGGATATTGGGGGCGTAAAACGGGTATCGATACTGGGTATAACATATAAGCCCAACATCGATGACTTGAGGGAGAGCCCCATTGTTGAACTGATAGAGCTAATGGACAAAAGAGAGGAGTACGAAGTCCGCGTATACGACCCTTATGTAAAGAATCATAAGTATCGGGCAAAGGATTTGATTGAAGCAGTGGATGGAAGTGATCTGGTGGTGCTGGCTGTGCATCATGACCGTTTTAAACATTTGCCGCTTGACGACATGGCAAGGGTTATGAGGAACAGGATCATCTTTGACACCAGGAACTTCTTAAATAAGGAAGAGATTGAAGGCAAGGGCTTCAGGTACATATTGCTGGGTAACGGGGCTAACAAATGACTTTTACAGGGGTAGATACTGTGAGGGATATAAAAGTTTTGACCATATTTGGTACAAGGCCGGAAGCCATAAAGATGGCGCCGCTTGTAAAGAGATTGCAGGAGGAGCCTCTTATAGAAAGTTACGTTTGCGTCACGGCTCAGCATAGGGAAATGCTCGACCAGGTGCTGGAGATATTTCGTATAAAGCCCGATTATGATCTGAACATCATGCATCACAGGCAGAGCCTTGTAAGCATAACCACAAAGGCCCTGGAAGGCTTATATAAAGTCATAAATGAGCTCAAGCCCGATATCGTCCTGGTGCACGGCGACACATCCACCACCTTGGCAGGGGCCCTGGCTGCCTTTTACAACAAAGTGCCTGTAGGGCACGTGGAGGCGGGGCTTCGTACCTACAATAAGTATTCTCCGTATCCCGAAGAAATAAACAGGGTGCTCACCGCCGATATTGCCGAGATGCACTTTGCGCCAACGGTTAGAAATAAGCAAAACCTCATAAGGGAAAACATTACGCAGGGAATTTATGTGACGGGCAACACGGTTATAGATGCATTAAAATATACAGTTGTGCCTGATTATGTATTTAAAGATTCAACTCTCAAGGACATCGACTTTTCAAAAGGAAGGTTTGTCTTATTGACTGCCCACAGGAGGGAAAACCTGGGCAAACCCCTTGAGAACATATGCAGGGCGGTAAAAAGGCTTGTACACGACTTTGATGACGTATATGTTATTTATCCGGTACATTTAAACCCTGCCGTCAGGGAAACGGTGGGGGCCATTCTCGGCGGCACCCGAAAGGTCTATCTAATAGATCCCGTAGACGTGCAGGACATGCATAACCTGATGGCTCGGTGCTATATGGTTATGACCGATTCGGGAGGCTTACAGGAGGAAGCGCCGGCACTGGGCAAGCCGGTGTTGGTGTTGAGGACCGAGACCGAGAGGCCGGAAGCCATAGAAGCCGGGACCGTCAAGCTGGCCGGAATTGAATGCGAGGAGGTGTACCGCTCTGCCGCAACCCTTTTGAGCGACCATGCGGCCTATGCGGCCATGGCCAGAGCGGTAAATCCTTACGGCGATGGGAGGGCCTCCGAGAGGATAGTAAAGGCTATACTATATAGGTTTGGCCTGGGAGAGAAGCCGGAAGAATTTAAGCCTACACAAGCGTATAAGGAATACTGAGTGTATAGAGCGTATAGCCGGAGTGAAATCGCAGATGCAGTAAAATGGCCATTTTTGCGGCATGTCAAATTTTGCAGTGTTAGATAAAGAGCGAGAGCGTGAGGAAGATTTTGGACAATACTTTCAGTTTTTTTGATGAAAAATTAGCCAATTTATATATTGACATTGGTTAGATAATCCATATAATTAAACATAGAATCTAATTTTTCCCACAAAAATTAGGTTTTATACCTGCTAAGTTTACTGCTCGGCACCGAAGCGTATCCGTCGGTTTTTCCTAACATATCAATTCAGGGGACCGGGAGATCCGGCGGAGAAGCGATGGGTCGAGTGGGAAGCGAGGCGGGACAAAAGCAAAATTTAAAGGAGGAGAGGAAGAGTGAAGAGAAGGCTCTCAATCTTACTGGCACTAGTATTTTTATTCACTGCGGTAATTGGTGCATCTGGTGTGGCAGTATATGCTGCCGAGGATGAGAACCGCATTGCCGGTGACGACAGGTATGAGACTGCAGCTAAGATTGCAACGGCAAAATACACATCTACTGACACTGTAATCATTGTCAGAGGAGATGACAATGAAAAGAAGGAACCAGAGGTAGTTGATGGCTTAACAGCAAGCGTTTTGGCAGGTGCAAAGAATGCGCCCATCCTGTTGACACGCCAGAATGCGTTGCCTGATGCAACGAAAGAGGCTATTGAGGCTCTGGGTGCTAAGAATGCTTACATAATCGGCGGAACAGTTGCCGTGAGCGAGGATGTAGAAAAGGCTTTGGAAGAGCTGGGTGTGACAGTTACTAGGAAAGAGGGTGTTGACCGTTTTGCAACAGCTGTTGAGGTTGCAAAAGAGGCCAACACCGGGGCTAAGACTGCGATTGTCACTCAAGGGTTTGCATTAGTTGACTCGCTGGTAGCAGGTCCCCTGGCATATGTGAAGGGTTATCCCATCCTGCTCGTGCGTGAGAACGAGGTTGTAGAAGCTACTGAAAAAGCCATTAAAGATCTTGGTATCGAGAATATAATCATCGTCGGCGGAGAAGCTGTTGTATCCAAAGACGTTGAGAAGGCTCTCGATGAGCTGGTAACCGGCAGCGTAAAGCGCCTGGGTGGCGGGGATAGAGTAGAAACCAGCTTGTTGCTTGCTGACGAGTTAGATGCAGATGAAGTAGCTCTAGTAAATGGCTGGACATTTGTTGATGCAGTACCTGCTTCTGTACTTGGTCTGCCCATCTTGTACGTAAGGCAGAACAAGATAGATGATGATGTTCTAGACTATGTGGGCACCAAGGCCGGGGTCAAGGTCATCGGTGGCAAAGTGGCTGTAAGCGATAATGTACTTGAGGATGTTCTGGATGCAGTTAAGTTGACAGTGGAGGTAAGCGCTGATAACCTCAAAGAAGTAGTTGTCAAATTTAATAAGCCCATAGATGAGGATACAGTAATAGATGATAACTTCAAAATCAAAGACGTTGAATCTACTGCAGTGTTAGAAAAAGACGGTAGAACTGTTGTGCTTACTATTAAAGGTGCAGCTTATTTAGAAAACCAGAAAGAATATACGTTGACAATAGAAAATGTTAAAACTGTTGACGGTAGAGAAATTGAAAAAATAGAGAAGAAATTTGTAGTTTTTGATGCTGAATTGCCAAAGGCAGAAAAGATTGCTGTAACAGGTCCAAGAAGCTTTGAAGTTGAATTCTCTGAACCTGTTGTAGCTGGTGTAGGTTCCGTAGAAGTAAAATCAGTGAACACTTCACTAGGCAGCAGCGTAACAACTGACGGAACTAGGAAGGCCTCAATCCAGGTATACAGCGATCTGGAGGATGGCAAAACATACGAAGTTACAGTGAAAGGCTTTAGAGATTATGCTGGTTATCCCAATGTGAATAGGACATTCGTAGTAACATACGAGAAAGATGAAACTCCACCTGTTGCTAATGTTGTTAAAGCAGAACAAGATTATGTGGTAGTAGAGTTTAACAAGCCAGTTAAAGGTTTAGACAAAGACTATTTCTATCATACCTTTACAGCATGGAAAGCAGTTAAAATCGAAGATGGTAATGGCAATGCAATCGATCCAGATAAAGCATATACAAAAGTTTATGTATACTTCTATGGTGAGGGTATTAACCATGCATTGCCTGAGGGCACAGTAAAATTTGGTATCTTAGGTGACAACATTAAGGATAACTGGGGCAATAAACTAGGTGATCAAATATTCTATATCACTGTATCAGCAGACAAGACAGCTTTAGAGGTAACTGAGATCGAAGTTGTAGGCGAAGACGAGTTAAAGGTAAAATTCAATAAGAAGATTAAAGAATTTGGTAATGATAATGTAGAAATCCTTGACAAAGACGGCAAGAAAATTGATGGGCTAACCTATAATGCTACCAAGGACAGCGATGGTAAGTCAGCTACTATTGAGCTAAGCAAGAAGATGCCCGGAACCGTTGTTACTGTTAACATTAAGAATGTAGTTGACGATACCTTGGCTGAAACGAAGATCACTTTATACAGCAAGCTAGTAGAAATAGTTGATAAGACTCCTCCAAGTGTGACAGATATCTACAAAGGCAATAAAGTTCTTTATGTAAAATATTCAGAAGCAGTGGACGCTGAATCCGCGTTGAAGGCTTCTAACTATATGCTAGTAAATGACAATGGAGAAGAAGTTATTATCCTCACTGAAACACCGACCTTCGATGGGGATAATACAAGAGTAAAATTACCTTTGACTGATGCCCAAAACAAGAAGATCACGGAAGATACTACAGTACAGATAGTCAATGTCAAAGACTTGGCGGGGAATACAATAATTGGAAAACAGAATGCAATTACCTATACGCTTGATAAAGATAACATCGTGAAAGTAGAATCCATAGAAGCTGTTGCAAAAGATAAGCTAGTTGTTAAGTTCAACGATCGTCTAAGCAATGTAACAAAAGATGCGTTTGAAATAATAAGGAATGTAGACGCAAAAGGTACTTATACAGAAGACAATGTTTACCCAAGTGAAAAGATAACATTAACTCAGAAAGAAGAGAAGGGTGTAACCGTTTTAGAGTTTGCTTTTGATGACAAAATTATAGCTGCAGATGCTGAAAATATTGGGTTTGCAGTTAAGACGGGTAAGCTGAAAGATTCTTTCGGAAACGTTGTAAAAGATCTTGCAAATACTGATGAAGATGAAAATGTATGGAGAGACACTGATGCTAAAGAGGTAGTAAGAAAAGTTATATTCACATCAGTAACTGATAAAATCGCTCCTTCTATTGTAAAAGATGGTATCACTGCAGTAGTGGGTAGAGTATATATCCAATTTGATGAAGAAATTGAAGGAGCTACTGTATCCGCACTAACTTTCAAGGTTGCAGGCCAGACTGTAGAACGAGTAAATGTGGCAGCTGATAAAGCTGATAAGATTGAATTAATACTCAAAGATGCCCCAATAATTTCAAAAGGAACCAAAGTAACGCAAAATCTACCGCTAACAGACAAGAGAGGAAATGAAGCAACGGGGTTAGAAGGAGAAGTTGCAAGTGTTGTAACTGCTAATATGAAAGTAGAAGTCATAGAAGACACGAGTGCCTACCCCGACCTCGAAGGCCTCGTAGGGGATGGAGAAATTGTTGTTGGAATTACAGTAAGTGATGTACAAGGATTAGCCGATAATGTACCAATAAGATATAAGTTTATAGCTGTGTCAAATGAACTTAAAGGCGAGACTGTAGGGTATATAGAATATAGAGGTGATTCACCAGAGAAACGTACATTAACTATAGATGAAAATGGTATTGCATATTTCGGACCGGCGGGAGGTTTCACTCTTGAAGAAATACCTGCACTAAAAACAGAAGATGGAATTCTTACTCCTTTGTTCGTTACACTAGATGCAGGAACTTATAAGTTCAAGCTCGCTATAGTATCTCCAGATTCACAGATAGTATATACTATCAAAGACCTTGAATTAACTATCAAAGACCTTGAATCAACTGCTGAGTAATAACCTAAAAATCGGTGGGCGAATTGCCCA
>JAMNZI010000049.1 GCA_023622385.1 Bacillota bacterium
CGGGCTTACGTAAGAGGTGATTATGAGAAAGTCCATTCCCGCAACCCCTCTCGCTAGGTCTTGTTCCAGAAAAGTAAAGAATGTCACGCTTCTTGCTATAACCAGTTTGGCTAGAGCTTCATATATGGCAGTAAGGTGCTCCAGGCTGCACTGCGGGGAGATGCGTACCGGTTCACCTGGCCTATCTATCAGGTATCCGTTGCTTCCAAACCCCACCTCTATTCCCCGGGAAATAACATGCTGTGCAATGGAAGCGACATATGATATGCCCTTTTCAATTCTTTCGGGTTCGGTGACGGCGTCCCACATGTCTTCAGAAATGTCAACGTTTAAGTATATCATCAACCTGGGATTTGCGGTAAAATCAAGGTTGTTGACCTTTATCTTGCCAGTACGAGCAGTGGCTTTCCAGTTGATACGGTTTAGTGGATCGCCATAAGCATAATCCCTTACCCCTGCCACCATGAACGGATCATCCACTACCCAGCGCTTCACCGTCACATCTCCTTGCCAGCTATGAAACGGCAATGGAATGTCCTCCATCGGTATGAGCTTTGGATATACCAGAAGCTGTGCCGATAGCTGAAACTCCTTTGACACTTCCTGAAATCCAAACAGATCACCGCATGTCATGGTAACCGAATTGAGATAATAACATCCCCTCTTTAAGCACTTCACTTTATGGCGGCGGATGATCCGAGTATACGGCATCAAGCTAAACAGGCTTTTGTGAAACTGCTGGTGTTGTATATCTAGATTGAACTGCTTTTGAAATTTCAGATTTGCGCTGATTTTGGATTCTATACGAAGCCATGGAACAGGCATAAGCTTCTCATTGGATATAACCTCGACCATCTCCACCTCTTGTCCTTCAAACACAGCCGGAACGCTGAAATACCTGTGGTATTCGAGGTTTTTCAGCCCCCACTTTCTAAATATCAACCCTTGTATGACCACAATGACAACGGTTATAAATATAAACCACTGAATAGACATGGTTTAACCTTCCCTTTTCCACAGCTGTTCTTCGGTGGGCACCGGAACTTGCTTCAGTATTTGAGCAATTATTTCGTCCTGCTGACCACTCTTGGCAGCCATTACATTTCTCAAAATCATCCTGTGCCTAAGCACCGGCTTTGCCATTGCTTTGACGTCATCAGGAATGACATAATCCCTTCCCTGGAGTATTGCATATACCTGAGATGCCCTAAGGAGTGCCTGGCTTCCTCGGGGGCTTACGCCTAAATGCACATCATTGTGTTTCCGGGTCATCTCGACGATATTAACTATATACCGAAGAATGTCCTCGCTCACAAAGACGTTAACATAATCCCGTTGAGCGGCTATAATCTCTTCCCGGCTGACAACTGGTTGGATCTCGTCAAACGGGCTTTTCTCTTTAAACCTTTTTAAGATTTCAATCCCCTCTGAAGTTGATGGATAGCCCATCTCAACCTTCAGCAAAAAACGATCCAGCTGTGCCTCAGGCAATGGGAAAGTTCCCTGGATCTCTATAGGGTTTTGAGTGGCAATAACCATAAAGGGCTGTTGAAGCTTCATAGTCTCGCCGTCGATGGTAACCTGCCTTTCCTCCATGCATTCGAGAAGGCTTGACTGTGTCCTAGGCGTAGCCCTGTTTATCTCATCGGCCAGCAGTATATTTGTAAAAATTGGGCCAGGCCTGAATTCAAATTCGCCAATTTTCTGATTAAAATAGTTTATTCCGCTCAAGTCGCTAGGAAGAAGGTCGGGCGTAAATTGAACCCTTTTAAAAGTACAATCCAAGGACCTTGCCAGGCACTTGGCAAGCAGGGTCTTACCCATACCCGGCACATCCTCCAAAAGCACATGCCCCGATGAAATCAATGCTACCAATAAAAGATCTATTATATCCTCTTTTCCTACAATCACTCGCTGTATATTTGATTTTATCTTTTTGGCCAAATCGTAAATATAGGTAAATCGCATTTTGTTACCATCTCCTTTTTTATTGTCAATTTATTATATTCGCCACAAATTGCTTAATTCCTTGTATGATTTTCGCTATATCTAAACTCTATAGCCAGGCTTCACTAGATTTTAAGCATAGTTAATGGTATAATTTAGAATAATCAGTTTAAAATCTTTTAAGAACAACTGGAGGATACAATGGGCAAGAATTCTTACCGCATACCGCTTTTTTGCATTGTAACCAGCTTATATTGGTTTTCAATGTATTCCTATGTGCCTATCTTATCACCCTACGCCAAATCCCTAGGGGCATCCTACAAGATGATAGGCCTCATCGTAGGATCCTATGGGTTTACTCAAATGTTGCTTAGGATTCCCCTAGGAATTCTTTCAGATAAAATGGGTAACCGAAAGTTTTTCATAATTACTGGCATTGCCGCTTCTTTCATAAGCGCTATAGGGATGTGGCTTTTCAAGGCACCATTTTGGCTGTTGATTTTCCGCTCCTTAGCAGGGGGTGCTGCCTCGGCCTGGGTAGCATATACAGTCCTGTTTTCGAGCTATTTTGCACCCCAGGATGCTCCTAAGGCTTTAGGAATTATAAACTCCTTCACCACAATAGGCCAGATGTCGGCCACCCTGATAGGTGGTTACGCTGCACAACATTTCGGGCAAACCAGCACTTTCACGGTAGCAGCTTTTGGCGGTTTAGTTGGCCTCTTATTGAGCCCATTCATAGTAGAAAATAAAAATTTAGATCGCCAACCCCTTACCCTGTCGCAGCTCCTTTCAGTGTCAAAGGATTGGAAATTGCTGCTGGTGTCGGGGCTTGCAATACTTGTCCAGTTTATTACCTTTGCCACCACTTATGGGTTTACGTCGGTTGCAGCCAAAAACATAGGTGCCAGCGATGCTCAGCTGGGGCTTTTGGCCACTTTTTCCGCCCTTCCTGCAGTATTTACCTCGGCTGCAAGCGGTTCATTTTTCGCAAAGCGCTACGGTGAAAAGAAAATGGTTGTTATAGGCTTTATCATCGTTTCTGCAGCTTGTGCCGCAATCCCATTTATTAGAAATATATATTTGCTGTACATATCCCAAGCCATTGGAGGAATAGGTCGAGGGCTTGTATATCCCTTACTGATGGCACTGAGCATAAAATCGGTAGAGGACTCCAAAAGAGCCACTGCCATGGGATTTTTCCAAGCCATATATGCCATAGGCATGTTTCTCGGTCCAGCCTTTACAGGTCTTATAAGCGATATGCTGGGATTGTCGTGGGGGTTTGTATTGACTGCCGTACTGGGGCTTTCAGGGACCTTGATTTCAGCCAAGTTTATAAAACAGCCAAAAAAGCAATACACCATATAGTACATATTATACGCCTTTACTTTAATAGCCTTAATCGTCACTTTGTCCCCAAAACATGCCTTGTTCATTACAGCAACTTATGCTAGACTAATTAAAAAGGTATTGTTTGTTTGGGTCAACGATTGGGGGGGAGATAAAAATTGAAAAAAAGGCTGTTTGTGTGGATCACAATTTTTATATGTTCATTTGTCTTTGCCATCCCCGCATATGCCATACAAGTTCCGGTGAAAATATCCGGAAGAAGGGCCTATCCAGCTCAAAGCGATAACATAACCTTGGTTTCATTTCAGGCCGTTCTGAGGGTAAGGCCGACCTTCACCGCTGTCGATACGTCCATAGTCATAAGGAATGACGGCCCTTCAGAGGCAAGCATTACATTAGGCATGCCTTCGAAATATGATGATATAGTGACCGTAAAACAGCCTTCAGTAATAGTTGAAGGGCAAAAACAAAGGCTTAGTACGCTACGTGCGTCTCAAAATCCCGAAATGGGAGATATATTTTTGCCCCCCAATTGGAGTACATTTACAGTGAAATTAGCTCCCGGTCAGTCCAAGGCTATTAAATCTTCCTTTACGATAGATAACAAATTTGATCAGTCTGAACTTCGAACTATATATTTTCCTCTAAGGCTTCTTAACTTTTGGAATGGACCTATTAACTACATCCAGATTATAGCAGACCTGGACTTTTATCCCCCTTACGTGTTTGAACCCAACCCCTCAAGTATGCCTTCTGAATACGATACAGGAGGCAGATTGGTATGGCGTTTTTTAGATGTAAGGCAAACTGAAGATTTGCAGCTTTATTTTTATCCCGTTGAGCTGGCTGTGGCAAGCTATTTGAAACAAAAAGCACAAGGGAATACCGACGTGACCAAGATCGTCAACTTATACGAAAAAATGAACTATGATGATGCCATCGCGTCGATTAGTGAATTTTTGCAGGCAAATCCTGCTTTTGAGCTAAGCAATGAGTTGAAATATCTAAAAGCCCTGTGCCATATGGAGATCTATCAGCCAGGAATGGCCCTTGAAATTTTTGATCAGCTTCAAAGCTCTCCAGGTTTCCAAGAACCTCTTTCCAATGTGATACGCAACAAGATGATCTATGATAGGGTATCCCTTATGAAGCTCATGGGGAGGGAACAAGAAATTCTAGATTACCTCAAAGAGGTACAACCCTCTTTAAAAAACAACGCCATCTTTATAAAATGGGTGGAAGATGAGATCAAAAAGCTATCCCCTTCACCACCCCCTCCTGAAGAATCAGAAGAAACCGATGAGACGGTAGAGGAACAAGACGAACCCCTCAGTGACCAAGAAGCCAACCACGATAATATTGAATATATCCACATTTTGGATTATGACGTTCCAGTAGAACTGGCCTTCATAGGCATATTGCTGCTAATTATAATAATTTATATGATTCGCAGGCGAAGAAATAAAAGGAAAAAGAAATATATTTTTTAAAGAAATAGGGGAATAAACTATGAAAGAACTGCTGTTTATTGTAAATCCTGCTGCGGGAAATGGTGCAGCGCTTGGTGCCATACCTTTAATTGAGCGATTTTGCAAACAATGTGGTTTTAAATACGAGATAACAAAAACTCAATATAAGGGACATGCCACAGCTTTGGCAAAAAATGCTATTTCTTTGCCATACGATGCCGTTGTGGCAGTAGGAGGTGATGGCACCGTTATGGAGGTAGCAAATGGCTTGGTGGGCTCACTAACCCCTTTGGGCATCTTGCCTACAGGGACAGGCAATGATCTCTCAAAAAGTCTAAATATCCCTTCCAAAATAGATAATGCTCTATCCATTATCGCGCATGGCAAACCAAAATACATGGATGCAGTTTCTTATGGGAATGGTTATTTCTTCAACGTTGCTAGCATAGGCTTTGATGCCGAAATAGCTCGCGACATACAAAAGGTTAAACGTTGGATTTCCGGCAAATCAGCTTATTACCTATCCGCATTCCTTAAGTTCATTACTTACAGGCACAAAGACGTGATACTCGAAATTGATAATACCAAAATTAGTGCTAAAATATTACTTTTCGCTATTGCTAATGGCACCCATTACGGAGGAGGGATGAAGGTAAATCCCAACGGGTCTATAGATGACGGATACCTCGACGCAATATTGATTGCACCTATACCGCGGTTTAAGTTCCCTTTTTTGTTTTGGAAATTCGTATCAGGAAAATACTTGGATCTGCCCTATGTTAAAGCTTATAGGTGTAAAAAGGTAAAAATACATAGCAATGAAAGCCTCCCGGTAAATGGAGACGGCGATATAATTGCGACAACACCGGTTCAATTTTCTGTGTTAAATCATGGTATACTTGTGCTTTGCTAGAGGTTTTTGCAAGAGGAGAGGATAATATATGGACTTATACGTAATTTCGAAAGAATACAGCTACTTGATCACAGCTATTTCGGCTATCTTATCTATCTTGGCGTTTATCATCGTAATAGTTTACTCGATAAAAACCAGGAAGATCATGAAAAAATATAAGCGGCTGATGAGGGGTATGGACAATAAAAACCTTGAGGCGCTGCTGATGCATCATCTCGATTGCGTTAAAAACAATACGGTAAAGATCCAAAATTTAGAAGATAAATACCAATTTTTAGCGGAAGAACTGAGATCCTGTGTACAAAGGGTAGGAGTTATAAGGTATAACCCATTTGAGCAGATGGGCAGCGATTTAAGTTTCTCAGTGGCTTTGCTGGATAAGAACAATAATGGTGTAGTATTGACCGGACTATTCACCAGAAGCGGATCTTCTATATATGCAAAGCCAATCCAAAACGGCACTTCTAACTACCCTTTGTCCCAGGAAGAGATGGAAGCTATAAACAGAGCCATCAATCAAAATATTTCTTCCGATAAAGCTGAATAACCTTTAAAATACAATATGAAGTGTATAGAAAACGCCTTCGTGAGAAAAAATATTAGCGGAGGTGTTTTCTTATGAAAGTCATAGCGGTCCAAAGGGGGCTAGATGATATAAAAAATCGGCTAAATCGACTCGGATACAAAGTTATGTTTTACGAGGAAGCTAACTGTCCTATTGATGCGCTGATATACCTTGAAGAAAACAATGATAGTACTCTTCTCAATATTAATAAATATCTATCCCAGCATTATACCATGCTAAATCCTGCTCATAATTACTCTGGGACAATTCTGATCAACGCAAAGGATAAGAGCATTGACGAAATTGTTCAAATAATAGAGAGGCGCGCATACAGCCCTTTATTTTAAAGTTCAAATTGACGTTTCTGCAAGTCTTGAAAAACTCAAACAAATTCCTTGGCTGATGATATCGGCCATTTTCATGACCAGACTCAACCTGGTGTTTTGCAGTATGAGATATTCTGCCAAACCGCCCGCATTTACTATTCCTATTACATACATATCGCCTACTTTGGGTAGCTTCTTATTAACGCCCGCTCCTGGAGCAATGGGACCTTTATCCACTATTATACATCCAACCCTTTCATGATCTCCCAGGCACGCATCGACAGCAATTATAAAAGGGTGCCCATGGTTTGCTTTTATGGTATCAAGCGTGCTATGTACATTCTTTGCATGTACGGGATTATCCAGCGTACCGTATATAAATATATTTTTCCATTTATCCATTGAACTGAGCTTATATCCTACCAAAGGGCCAAGGCAATCTCCTGTAGACCGGTCAGTACCTATACACAACACGATAATGTTGGTGCATTCCATCTTATATGCCTCTTTAAAAGTCGACATAAACCTTTCAACAAACATTGATAATGCATTTGGATCTTTCACATCGATAATTCTATTCTCTATCGCTTGCACTGCCCTAATCCTCCTGCCCTTTTTCATTTTCTCCTGTATTTCAAAAATATCATTCAATATAATTTATGAAATTTCACTGTAAATATACTTGGATAAGAAAAACAATTGGCCAAATCAAAAGCAGGATTTTTTCACTTTTTGGCGAAATACCAATATTAAATTATTATTTTATGCGGTGGGGAAAGCAAAGACTCTGTCATTGGAAAGGAGGAAAGAACGCATTTCCCTCCATCTTGAACGAGATGGAGCCTCTTGCGCTCGTACATGATGAAAAAAACAAAGGCAATTTTACTTGTTGTATCGATTGTTCTTATAATTGGTATAATAATGCACTCTCAGCTGCGTAAATTGCTGCTTTACAGGTACGAAAACCTGCAGAGCAACAATTTATTGAGCGCGCCTATCCAGGTAGGGCAAGAAGCCCATCTCCATTTTTTCAAAAGTGGATTTGCAGTTTCGGGCACTAATACCAAATTTTACACGTATGACGGTAAAGAGATGAGTTTGCCTTTTAAACCAGAAGACATAGCACTAGTAGGTAATTCCCCTGTTATCAATCAATCTACCTCCCAGTATGCGCTAATAAATAACAAATTTGTATATAATACCACACATATACCCTTTAAGTCGGTATATGCCATTGAAGAGGGGAGTGAAGGATTTGCTATACGTGAACTGGGTGACGTGCTGCTAATAGTATTAAAAACAAAGGATAGCATCCTGAAGCCGGTACTCATTGGAAAGGACGATATATATACCATCAATCTAGAAGGCATGGACCATTCCCATTATTTGGATGCATCCTATGATCCCGTTACAAAGGATTTTTCTGTACTTACTCTAGCCACCGATGCCCCATACCCATCTACTCGTGTGTTCAATTTTATCAATGGCAATTCTCCCCAAGGGATATTGTCATTGAACGATTTAATGTTTTACAAGATTTACAGAACCCAAAAAAACATTGTCCTGGTTGGCATACATCAACTGGTATGTTACAATATTGATGGTTCAATAAAGTGGAGCATCAATGCTCCAAATTGTTATATCCATCACTATGTTCCTTTAGGTAATGATTTAATGCTCTACTTTCCAAAAACAAGGTTCAATGGAGCCAATACGGTGTATGTACGCAGCAATGGAGAAAAAGAATTGCTTGAACTTCCGTACGGGCTAACTGACATACAACCCTATAAGAACCAACAGCTTATTGCCCTTGACAAAAACGCTGATTTGGTCGTAATAGGGAAAAGTGGCAACACCGTTAAAACCTATGCTTTGGATATACACCCGTTAAAAGTATACTGGTCATCTTTTGCCCCTGATAGCTTTTATGTATTAAGCAGGGATAATATGTTGTATATATATACGCTAAATAAAGCTGATTCTCGAAAGGATGAAAAAACATGAACTATATTGACTACATAATGTTGTCTATTCTATCAATATGTTTATTAATCGGGGTATACAACGGTTTTGTGGCTTCAGGGTTAGGATTTTTAGCCTCTCTTTTCTCATGGCTAACCTCACTTATGTTTTATCCGTTGCTTTCGAAATTTCTTGTATATCGATATCCAGATTTAATAAAAAACTTAATATATTACACTGAGGGTGCATCGAAAGTTCGGTCGTTAGAAGAACAAGCTCTTGCGGTTTCATCATTAACAAAAGAGCAAATAGTAGATATAGTAACTAGCGCCCAGCTACCCCCACCTTTTGATCGTTTGTTGTTGTATAACATGTTAAATAAAACTTTGCCCCATCTTACTACTGTCGGCGAATACTTCAACTACAGTATCGCATATATAATTCTCAATATAATGTGCCTTATAGCGCTTTTTGTGGTAATTAGAGTAGTCTGTCAGATTGGCCTGTCCATCACGAAAGAAGTTGCGGGCTTGCCTGTTTTGAAGAAGTACGATGGGCTTGCGGGCGCTGGAGTTGGTCTTTTAAGAGGTATGTTTTTAATATTCTTGTTATTCTCATTTGTACCGGTTATATTGATTTTAGCTCCCCTCGACATAATCTATTCATTAATAGAAAATTCTCTCATGGGAAAATTCTTTTTTAAGGCAAACATATTTACTAATTTTGTAAAGGGGTTCGTTTAAACGAATCCCTTTTAAGTGTTTCACGTGAAACATTTTGGGGTGTTTCACGTGAAACACCCCTCTATGACATCAGCTTTTCAACTATCCTTTCAAGGTCGTTATCGCTGTAATACTCAATTTGAATTACACCTTTCTTTTTCCCTGGAGTAATATGAACCCTAGTTCCAAAGCATTCTTCCAAACTGGCCTCAATTTCTAAAATGTAACCGGGCTTATTTACGCTTGCCTTTTTGCCTTCTTTGTCCTTTGTACGGCCTTTTATATCCTTAACTATCCGCTCGGCTTCCCTAACGCTCAGGCCCTTTTCTATTATCTTTTTGGCTAGCATTGACCTCATCTGCTCGTCTTCAATAGCCAGCAGCGCTCTCGCATGCCCCGATGTCAATCTACCATCCTCTAAATAACCCTTAATTTCATCGCTTAAAGAAAGAAGCCGCAAGGCATTGGCTACGGCCGGTCTACTCCAGCCTATCCTTTCGGCAACCTGCTCCTGAGTAAGTCCATACTCCTCTATTAGTTGGCGTATTCCCTGCGCCTCCTCTATCGGATTTAAATCCTCGCGCTGCAAATTCTCAATCAACGCTATCTCCACCAGCTCTCGCCTATCTACATCTCGCACAATAGCAGGTATATGGGTCAAACCAGCAAGCCTCGCTGCCCGCCATCTCCTCTCGCCCACAACAATTATGTATCTCCCATTATTAGGCTTTACTATAATGGGCTGAACAACGCCATGCTGTTTTATAGACTGTGCAAGTTCCATTATCTTTTGCTCATCAAAACGCTTTCTAGGCTGATTGATATTTGGATCGATATCAATTATCTTTATCTCCTGAATAGCTTCTCTACTAGAAGAAACCATTTGCACATCATAAGGCTGTAGGAGAGCATCCAATCCCTTTCCCAATCCCCTTTTAGCCAACTAAATCGCCTCCCTGTCATTTTCTATAAACTCTTCAGCAAGTTCACAGTAAGCAACAGCCCCTACGCATTTCGGATCATAAAGAATTATAGGCACACCATGACTAGGCGCTTCACCTAATCTAACGTTTCGCGGTATGATAGTTCTGTATACTTTATTCCTAAAATGCTTTTTCACATCCTCTACAACCTGGATTGAGAGATTGGTTCTAGCATCAAACATAGTCAACACAACGCCCTCTAGTTCCAAAGATGGATTCAAGTTCTTCTTTACAATATTGATGGTACTCATCAGCTGGCTTAATCCCTCAAGGGCATAGTACTCACATTGAATTGGTACTATAACCTTATCCGAAGCAGTCAGGGCATTTATAGTAAGAAGCCCTAAAGAAGGCGGACAGTCTATAAATATATAGTCATATTCATGCCTGATGGATTCAATAGCCTTCTTGAGTATGGTCTCCCTGGCAATCATAGGAACCATCTCTATTTCGGCCCCGGCAAGCTGTACGTTTGAAGGTATGATGTCCAGATTTTTTATTTTGGTATATATTATAGCCTCCCTTACATCAACCCCATTTATTAACACATCATAGATAGAACAATCAAGTTCATTCTTATCAATCCCCAATCCACTTGTGGTATTGCCCTGAGGGTCTATATCTATGGTCAATACCTTTTTACCTAGAGCTGCTATACAGACGCTTAAATTTATATTTGTCGTTGTCTTACCCACCCCGCCCTTTTGGTTGGCAATAGAAACTACCTTTGACATGAAATAACAACCCCTTCATTTCTTTCTCAATCATACCAAGCACTGTCCTTAACCTATATTATATTAAAATATAGCATCAATTTAAAGGGCAACAAAAACAAAATACGGCATTACCAATTTTAACGGTTATGCCGTATTTCTACTTTAAATATAAATCCCGATGATCCCTTATAATAAATCATATTGTTTCTATGAATACTTAGGTATCTTTACGATTATTTCCACACTATCTTCCTTATCGATTTGCGTCATCTGCGGATTAAGCCCATATTCCTTTATCATAGTCACGGCTTTCTTAATAGTATTTACAAAAATTCTCACATCCTTATTACAAGCC
>JAMNZI010000068.1 GCA_023622385.1 Bacillota bacterium
ACAAGGTCGGGGTTGAAGGAATCGAAGAGAGCCATGGCCGACTTTCCGTCAGAGGCTGTGGCCACTTGAAATTGCTCTCTTTTCAAGATCATTTCCAGGAGATCCAATATGGAGCGTTCATCATCAACGACCAGGATTTTATGCACAAGATTTCTCTCCTTGTTTTAAAAAGTTGATGCACAACTGCCTCACTATATATTAACCTTAAATGATGAATAGTTGAACTTGATGTTTGGATCGATCAGAGGCTATCAAATAAAAACAGCTTTCTACAATATTATCCGAATTTATTAAAAATCTAAGGCAAAAAGTTTTTGGGCTTTCGATTTCTGCAACAACAGGAATTTTTGTTTTTTCGGCGGCAGAGAAATGGGTCAGCGAATAAAGGCCTGTACCGTCGGGCTAAGGGCATCTGCCAACCATAAAGGGTGCATTTTTAAGATATCTTCTGGTAGGCGATCGCAAGGGAAATATCGCAAATCCAGGGTTTCCGGTGAAGCCGCTCTAAGCTCACCTCCTATTACCTCAGCTTGAAAACAACAGGTTACAAAATGAATTACACGGCCATCGGGGTAATGGAAGATTTGAGAACTGGGATCAGAGTAAACACCAATCAACCTAATTATTTTGACCGAAAGGCCAGTCTCTTCAAATACTTCCCTGATGGCGGCAGCTTCAACTGTTTCTCCCGGTTCTACATGTCCGGAAGGTATTCCCCACAGATTAACATCAGCCCTCTTTTGCAGCAATACTTCACCTTTCCCGTTAAAAATAACTACAGCTATTCCTGGACGGATTTCTTTGACTTCGCCCATTTTGCATTCCTCCCATAAAAAATGATTGCCCGAGGGAAAAGTTTCAGCGCATGCCAAACACGCCGAACCTTCCCCCTCGGGCCTTTTATGCCAATAGGTGCCTCCTGCCGCAGCAGGATCTGTAGCCCTCGGTCTCAGACCCTTAACTCTGTAAGGCGGAACCCTAGCTACCCTATCCCAGTTCGCCAGCATATAAATTGTAGCACATTTGTATTGAAGATGGAACGAGGCAGGAGGCTGGACAGGGGGACAAGTATTTTGTCCAGCTTGCTTGTTGCCGTTAGCTTTAACATACCAGATTATAGTAGTATAATCAGATAATGGATGCTCATTTTTTGACGAAAAATTGAATTTGCATGTAACGTCAATACCATATCATCGTTTATCATTATAAATAAATGGAGCAATTAAATTACCAGGAAACTATCTGCCAGGGAGCCAGGGGAAAATCTTATGCTCAGCAATCCGCAAAAGCAAAGATATATCACAGGGATAGATGGATTGAGGGCCTTTGCAGTAATAGCCGTTCTTGCCTACCACTTTAGCTTCAGTTGGGCCGGGGGAGGCTTTTTAGGGGTTGATGTGTTTTTTGTCATTTCCGGTTATCTGATTACCTCCCAAATTCTATCAGAATTAGAAAAGGGACAGAACTTCAGCTTGCGGAAATTCTGGATTAGACGGACTAGGCGCCTGATGCCGGCTGCTTTTGTGATGATCATAACGATTTTTATCTGGGCGTCCTTATTTAATCCAGAGATGATTACAAAAATTTTAGAGGATGGATTATCATCTCTTATCTATGCAAGCAACTGGTGGTTCATTTTTCATAAGCTCTCTTACTTTGATAGTTTTGGTTTCTCACCGTTTAAGAACCTTTGGTATTTGGCAATAGAAGGGCAGTTTTATCTTGTATGGCCTGTTTTTCTGATAAGTGGCCTAAAGTTTTGTAAAAATAAAGTGAAGCTTGCGATTATCGTTCTGATCGCAGCATTAAGCTCAGCTCTTTTAATGGGCATCTTGTATCAGCCGGGATTTGATCCCAGCCGTGTGTATTATGGGACCGATACCCGGGCTTTTGAATTGCTTATTGGCGGATGGCTGGCAATTATTTGCCCACTGGAAAGATTTTTTACTGAAAAGATATCCGAGGTTCAAAGGAAAACGCTGAGTATTGTTGGCGCTATTGCTCTTGCTGTATTTGTTTTCAGTGTAATTTTTATCAATGAATTTCAGCTATTCCTCTACCGAGGCGGCATGTTTCTGTTCAGTTTAAATGCTGCTTTATTAATAGCGTGTATTTCCCATCCTGATAGCTTTCTAGGCCAATTACTTTCCTGGAAGCCATTAAGCTGGATCGGCAAAAGATCTTATGGGATTTATCTTTGGCATTATCCTGTTACTGTTTTAAGTACTCCGGTGCATGAAATAGGAAATCCGGTATATTGGCACGTATTGGTACAGCTGATAGCTGTCCTTATTTTTGCCGATTTCTCCTACCGCTTTATAGAAACACCCATACGCAAGCACGGGTTTAGAGGATTTCTTGAGAATTGTATGCTACTGAGCCGTTTTTCTTCGTGGAGGGGTGTACAGTTTGCCAGAGCGCTTTCATTAATATTAATTCCTTCACTCCTTGTCTTTGTGATCATCAGTTGCACAAAGGCTCCAATAAGCAAGCGGATAGTGGATAAGGTTGAAACACCTCAGACTGCAGCAGTAAAAATAAGTGAAAAGCAGCCTGCTCCAAGCAAAGATTTAGCAATTCCTGATGAAAAAGCGGGGCCGAGTGCCTCATCCACCAAAAAGTCTTATAACAAAATACTGGCCATTGGGGATTCTATAATGCTGGATATTTCGCAGCAGCTTAATGAAAGGTTTCCTAACATCAAGATTGACGCCAAAATTGGCAGACATCTGTACGAGGCTGTTGAGCTGGCTCCTGCCTATGCAGACTATAATGCTGCCGGTAATGTAGTGATAATAGAGTTGGGAACAAATTCTTACTTTACAGATAAGCAAATTGACAGCTTGTTAAGCTCCTTTTCTGAAGCTGATATTTATTTGGTCAATGTACGGGTGCCACGCCAATGGGAAAAGGCAGTGAATAAGGCCTTAGCCAGAAAAGCTCAGGAAAATGAAAATGTAACACTGGTTGATTGGTATTCTAAAGCGATTAACCATCCCGAGTATTTTGAAAATGACGGTGTACATTTGAAGCCAACCGGAGCAGAAGCCTTGGCATCGCTGATAGCCGATGCTTTGTCAGAGGAGGAGTAGGGGGTAGGGGGACAGAATTTTAGGCTTGCTGATGGGTAGCAGGCGTATTGGCTATTCTGGATTCTTAACAAATGCAATTGATTTTTATATGGGTGATTAATGTGAAACAGGTTGGAGTTAAGGGGGCTTACAATAGGTATTATTCAGCTTTAAATTTTGAGCGAGCAGGGGTATTCGAATTAATCAAAAGAGAGTATGGCTGTGACACAGTTTTATATCCCGGGTGCTCTATTCATATAACGCCTTCTTTCTATTTTCAGCATGTTGTTTATGTTGATATCAGTGAAACGGCGAGGGAGTTTTTTCAGGATAATCAAAGCGTATTGAGCATTGTAAACAGCAATAAAAAGTATAAACAATCAGCTTATATTCAATTTATCCATAGCGATTATACTAAGAAACTTCCAGTAAGAGAGAACAACTATGATTTGCTACTCTCACTCTATGCCGGATGTATAACAGAATCCTGTAAGAAATATGTAAAGCCCGGAGGAATTATTGTATCGAACAACCATCACAACGATGCTCAGCAAGCCCTTAAGGATTCTTCTGTCAGATTAGAGGCGCTAATTCGCAGGAAGGGTAAAAAATATCATATAGAAAAAGGTACAGCTGAAAAAATGCTTAAAACACTGCAGGAGCATAAAATGCCGTTAATAAATATGAAGAATTCAAGTAATGGGATGAAATATGTGGATAATGAATGTTATTTTGTGTTTAGAAAGACATATTAATACGGAAGGTCAGGGGTGAGGGACAGGGGGACAGGTTCGTTCTACTGCTCAGTGACAAGGGGGCAAGACAAACAGGCTGATGCTATTTTTTTATTAGAGAAGTTCCTCTTAGATAAAAACTCGCTTAGAATCTAATCGTTTTTTCTGACTTTTTCTTTTGGTATTATCGATGCTAATAGGCTGGCATGTCTGTTTCGAATAGTTTAGGCCTAAGCTCTCGATAGATAATATGTGGTAAAATAGTATCAAGAATGGCATGTAGCTTATTTAAGATAACTATATTAGTATTCATACATAGGGGAGATAAAATAGAAGATGGACAAGCAATCTTTAATAAAAATTGCAGAGGACTTTGTTGAGCATTCAGAAGATAACTACATATCAAAGGAAATTGCCATTTCAGCAAATGTTGTGGGAATGAAGATTTTTGAAGCTCCAATTTTTGCCTTTGGTTCTGCCAATGATGAATACTTTACATTGTTGAAACAGCCATCAGCAATCGGGGAACACTTTATGCTTCCAAAGGAATGGTTACCACAAGCCAAGACGGTTATATCGTTCTTTTTGCCATTTAGCGAAGCAGTTAAAAGGGGAAATAGAAGGGATAAGTCATGGCCTTCTGAAGAATGGCTTCATGGGCGTATTGAGGGGCAAACCTTGATCAATAAATTGTGTATGCATTTAAAATCTGTATTAACAGATGAAGGGTATGATAGTGTGGTACCTGCTTTAGATGAAAGATTCTGGTCTAATAACGATAGTGCCCAGCATCAAGCAAAGTTTACCAGCAATTGGTCTGAAAGGCATGTTGCCTTTGTGTGTGGGCTTGGAACCTTCGGACTCTCTAAAGGGCTTATCACACCAAAAGGTGTGGCGGGAAGATTTGGTAGTATCATCACAGAATTGTATTTGCCACCTGACAAGAGAGAGTACGAAGATATATACGAGTACTGTTCAATGTGCGGTAAATGCGTAAAGAATTGTCCCGCAAACGCAATAACCATAGAAAATGGCAAAAATCACTATCCATGCTCTGCATTTTTAGATAAAACAGGTGAAAAGTTCAAACCCAGATATGGTTGTGGCAAATGCCAAGTAGATGTACCTTGTGAATCTAGAATACCTTAATGTATTGTAATAAAACGTTTATAAGGCTAGAGATGTAAGCATGGAGGATGTTTCACTACCTGATCATAGAAACATTAACCATAGTAATTTTAGAAAGGACAAGGGGACAGGTACCTTGTCCCGTTTTTTTTATTCCCGATTATTGGGCTCCTTCGAACTGAATAGTGATAGTTTCGTATGCCATATTGTTGGACATTCCTGGATACGCCTTAGTTGATGTATGTAGATTGGTAAAAGGCCTTTTTTTTATCTTCTTTCAACCGGGGTTGTTGCAAGAATTTTCTCTGGTTGAATCTAACCATTACGCCGAGGAATGGCCGGCAGACCTTAACCGAAAATAAGAACAAAAATTCACCAAAAGAATTATCTTTGTTCCTGCGATTCTGCCACACTGGCACAAGATCAGCCCTTCTGATCAGATGAACTATCAAGTCCTGGATTTCAATCTGGTGACATGTATCTTCATACGTATCATGTTGTGCATAGTTTAGATAAAACGTGCCGAAAACCGCATTAATATAGCTTTCTAGGGATTTTGAAAGACAGTTTTTTTGAAGAGAAATGATGATAAAAACTCCGATCATTTTTTTAAAGATGAGTTTTTACTTTTATGAATATAACAACTAGAAATACCTTAATTGCTGGACTGGGTTTTCTTGATCAAATATGGGAGGTAGAGCTGGTCAGGAAAACAAGTAATATTCTAAAAAAGTCAAATAATTATCTTTTAACAAGTTTTCCAGTATTTGCAATATAATTATGTCTGTAATAGTGTGTTTAAATTATTGTGTCTTAAATAAGGAGACTGGAAAGGATGAGAAATTCAGGTAATGAAAATTGAACGGATTACCATTAAGAATTTCCGTTGCTTCGGTCCGAGGGGAGTCACGATCGAGTTGGAAAACTGCGTTACAGCCTTCGTTGGTGGTAATGGCAGTGGCAAGACGGCCGTTTTCCAGGCCCTGTCACGTCTTTTCGGCATTACGCGGGCGCAGCGCACCGTGCTGCGCCAGGACTTCCATCTACCTGTAGGCCAGCAGGAACTTAAGTCAGGGGCGACTCTTACTATTGAAGTGATATTCTCCTTTCCAGAGTTGGAAGGGGATGATTATGCCGCTATGGATGCAGTCCCGGAATTTTTCCATCAGATGGCCGTTTCTGAGCCAGGTACTCCACCTAAGGTAAGGATGAGGCTACAGGCGACATGGACCGATGACGGTACACCAGAAGGCAACATAGAAGAAGATCTTCGGTGGATCCCCACACTCAATGAAGATTACGACTGGGACGACTGTAATAAGGTTCAAGCAGTTGAGCGAAGCTCCATACAGTTTATTTATGTACCGGCTGCCCGCGACGCCGCGAGGCAAGTAACGGCTTTGCTTAAAGGTCGCTTGTGGCGGGCTGCGAAATGGTCAGATCGGTTTCAGAATAAAATAGTGAAATACGCTCAGGAGATTCAACAACAGTTCAAGGATGAGGAGCCTGCACGCTTTATGAGTGAGCGTCTTGCCAAGCGATGGAAGCAGGTCCATGAAGCAGACACGGACACTAAACCTATATTGCGCCTAATCGAGAGTCAGTTCGAGGAGTTAGTCCGCAAGGCCGAGTTTTCCTTTTTCCCAGACGAGGCAGGGCAGGAACGCGCGCTTACAGACCTTAGCGATGGTCAGCGCTCCCTCTTCCATATCGCGCTCACTGCTGCGACTCTGGAAGTCGAAAAAGACGTGTTTGCGCAGCCTGTTGATAAGTGTTCGTTCGACCAGGAGAAGTTGCGGAGGACAAGTCTCACATTTCTTGCTATCGAAGAGCCTGAGAATAGCCTCTCGCCCTTCTTCCTTTCTCGTATTGTTTCACTAGCGCGGGAGATTGGTGCTCTGTCGTCGGCTCAGGTCGCGTTATCAAGCCATTCACCGTCGATCCTTAGCCGTATAGAACCAGAGGAAGTACGCTATTTCCGGCTCAACCGCCGAAACCGATGTGCATATGTCCGGCGGCTTCTACTCCCTAAGGACAATGAGGAAGCCAGCCAGTATGTGCGCCTTGCAATCAGGGCATATCCAGAGCTCTATTTTGCCCGCTTCGTTATTCTTGGCGAAGGCGACTCCGAACGTCTAATAATTCCACGGATAGCTGAAGCCATGGGTGTTCAGCTAGATCCATCTTTCGTTGCGATTGTGCCTTTGGGTGGAAGATATGTTAGCCACTTTTGGAAACTTCTTAATGATCTTCGCATTCCCCACGCGACTCTGCTTGACCTTGATCTTGGAAGGAGGCACGGCGGTGCCGCCCTAATCGCCGATGTAGTCTCCAAGCTGAGGGAAATCGATAATTATCTCAGCGAGAATGCCATTGTCAAAGATGGCACAATTGATCCTGCAAATGTTGACGCTATAGATGATAGAGACTTATTAGAAAAGGGTGAGGATCATGACTGGTTGAAAGCGCTGAGAGAGGAAGGAATATTTTTTTCATTTCCCCTCGATATCGATTTCGCGATGTTAAGAGCTTTCCCGGATGCCTATAAGCATCCCAATCCTCGAGGGCGAGGACCGCGCGATAGTTCGATTAGTAACAATAAAGCCGTAACCCTTAAAACTGGCGGGTCTCCCGAGTTGTACAATAATGACTATGACGATGAATTCAAGTGGTATCCGTACCTGTTTCTGAGTCGAAGCAAGCCAGAAACTCATATCGCGGCGCTTGCCTGTATCAAAGATAGTGAACTCGCCCAAAATGCGCCTCCCGAGCTGAGAGCTTTAGTCGAGCATGTAAAGAAAACACTCGGTTTAGAGGAGGATAATAAATGAGCCTTATGCGAACTAAAGACTGGAGGCCGCAAGGAATCACTGAACTTGAGCCGCGAGCATGGGATGCGTTGAGACAAACGGCGCAAAGCGTTCTTGTTACCGCGGGAGCAGGGGCGGGAAAAACGGAGTTTCTAGCGCAGAAGGCAACTTATCTTTTACAGACCGGCTTGTGCGCTGCCCCGAAACGAATACTTGCTATCAGCTTCAAACGTGATGCAGCCCGCAATCTTGCAGAAAGGGTAGCTAAGCGTTGTCCGCCTGAGCAAGCTAGGCGCTTTGACTCCTATACCTTTGACGCATTCACGAAAAGCCTTGTGGACCGATTTCGCGTGGCAATTCCTGAACCATACTGTCCTCCGGCCAATTATCAGATCGTAACGCCAAGTGGAAAGGATTACGAAGATTTTCTATATACCCACAATTTCCATGGTGTGAACCCCCGGCAACTCGAACGTGCGATAGCCACGACGCGATTGCCGATCGTTCATGCAAGTTCAGAGCTTCAGCGTGCGGTCGCGAAGTATTGGCGCGTCTTATACAACGACTATGACCATGTCCTGCAGTCGTTTCCGATGCTTAACCGGCTTGTCGAATTATTGCTTCGAGCGAACCCGTGGATTCTGAAAGCCCTGCGTATCACATATCCATTTGTGTTTCTCGATGAGTTTCAGGATACAACCTATGCCCAGTTTGAGCTTTTATGTACTGCATTCGATAGAAAGGAGACGATCTTCACAGCTGTGGGGGATGACAAGCAGCGTATCATGCTGTGGGCGGGCGCTATGCCAGACGCTTTCTCTCAGTTTGAAAAGCAGTTCAACGCGCAAAGGATTTCATTAATCTGTAACTGGCGCTCACATAAGGACCTTGTTCGGATTCAGCATGTCATCGCTTGCAGGATCGATCCTGCCGTCGAGGAACCTGAGGCCCGTGCCGAGAGGCTAGTTGACGGTGACGTTGCGGCGATCTGGGAGTTTGCGAGCGAAGATGATGAAAGCAATTATCTAGCGCAGTGGATAGGGCACGAGGTGCAGGCAGGCAATGTGGAACCACATAATGTAGCAATTCTGGTGCGTAAGCGCGCTGATTTAGTGGAGGACCGGCTTTCACCTGTATTCAAAGCGCGTGGTCTCATGCTGCGGAACGTTGCCCGCAATGTTGGCGACATTGCGATTCAGGAACTACTTGCCGAGGAACTGACACAGATACTTTTGCATCTGCTACGCCTTGGCGCGGATGAAAGAAGCCCTGGGAACTGGAACGCTGCTCTGCGGGACTTGCAGTTTCTCGAAGCGATCGATCCTGACGACGAGGTAGGGTTGCGGTGCCTGTATCAGCGCCTTCAGGTATTTGTCCGCGATATTCGACGGAAAATGCGATTCCTTGAACCAGTACCAGACTCTGCAATCGAAGCTGCGCGTGCGGCTCTTGACTTCGTTGGGGTGAAGGTCATCCGCCGAGCATTTCCTTCCTATCAGCGTGATAGCGATTTTGTTCGTGTCATGAAGGGGTTTGTGTTGCTACTAAGAGAGTGCCTTGCACATGCCGAAACATGGACTGAAGCACTCGATGAATTTGAGGGAATAGGTCAGATCGTGCTCATGACAATCCACAAGAGCAAAGGCCTTGAATTCCACACGATGATTTTTTGTGGACTTGACAATCAGACATGGTGGAGTCTCACACCCGAACATATAGAGGAACTGAACTCTTTCTTCGTGGCCTTTACCCGTGCCCAACAAAGGGCATTCTTTACTTTGTGTATTGATCGCGGTCAGCATGTGGTTTGGATTGAAAACCTTCTTGTTCCTGCTGGAGTTCGGAAACATCGATTTCGGCGGCGAGAAGTAAAGAGTAGCTGTTAATTGTATTGACATGGTCTGCAATTAATTTATTCCTTGAAGAGGGGGGACTGCAGACTATGTGAAAGCTCTCTATTGGAATAAGAACAGATGTTTCGATAAAGAGATCCCGTAAACAAATATCGCATGTTTAATATACAAGAAAATTATGGTTGATTTTGAAAAATAACTTTCCAGAGATTACAAAAATATCTGAACTATTAACTCCTGAAGTTATTCAAGAATTAAAAGCATTTTCAAAAAGCATTTTCAAATATAGAACCAACAACAGGGATTATTTGTGCAACTATAAAGAGCATTCTTTAATTTGAACTATCCTGCGGTTTTTTAACCGCTGCTGGATGAGTTATAGTTTGTTCATAATCCGATGAAATCGTTTCTGACTAACGCTTATGTTATTGGCGCTTAAGTTTTCAGTATAAAAAGATTTTCAGGATTACATGATAGTCTTTTTGCTATGCTTCCTTAAATGCTTCCTGTAAAACAGATTGCATTAATAGTTCACTGTCTTTTTTCGATTGTTCAATATTTTTCTCAAGTTCATCACATAAAGCCATTAATTGGTCTACTTTTTTTATAATACACCGCTGTTCGTTTAGTGGAGGTAATGGTATTATAAACTCTTTTAACTTACTTGCTGATAACTGTTGTTGTGCGCTTCCACTAGAATATTTATTAATTTGTGAAAAAAATACCATAGAATGAAAATAATACAAGTAGTAGTTCATACATTCTTTAAAGTACAGCCGTATAATTAACAATTGGGCGTTAATAAACCCTGTTGAATATTTACTATTTTTTTTAAATAAGCCAACTTTACCAACTGACCCTCTTAGAACAACTAATAAATCATTATCTTCAATTTTTCCGCTTCTCAAAGAATCAAACTTATCTTGACTAATAAAATTCAATTGATTTTCATCTAAGCAAATATACTTATCTAAAATATTTTTTGTGCTAATAAACGGAATGCCATCACTTTTTAACTCATAATCCTTCGGATAATTATTACTTCTATCTCCATTCTCAAAAACAGCAATTTCTCCTAACCTCACCCACTTCCATCCCTTTGGTATTTCAAAGGGAATTTCATCTTGTGTAATAGGTGGCAGGGGCTTTTCTTTCTTAATTTTGCCTTCCTTAATAAGCATTTCTTTTTCTTTTTTTATTTTTTCTAAAAGAACACTGACTGGCTCATCATTAGGATCTTGCGGCACAAGTTTACCCTGTATGGCTTCTAAAAGGATGCTATGGCGAAGTCTAGTTATGTAATCTAAGTTTTTTCCAAAAATTAAATTTAACTTATTAATGCGTGGCTCAACTTCTTCTATTTTTTCTCTCGCTAGTTTTTGATATTCTATGCTTGGTAAAGGTATACAATAATTTATAAAATTCCTCATATTTATAGCCAACTTTGATGTTCCAGTAGCAATACTCTTAACTATAGTATCTTTATTTAAGTTAAAGTAATAAAAATAAAACTTCATATCAACCTTATCTATTAATTCATCTTTTAGAGTTAAGACAAAGCATAAATCACTGGCTATGAATTTGCCATTTACATAATGAGTTCTACCTAAAGAACCTGCGGCACCCGCTGCAAAAACCAATGCTTCACAGTCATGCGAATACTCATTATGCGTTTTCCATTCGGCACTTGCAGTTATA
>JAMNZI010000187.1 GCA_023622385.1 Bacillota bacterium
AGGAGAAAGCTGCTCCCCGGCAGATTCTAAAAACCAATCCGCAAACTGCTGGAGGTCGGAAATGTAATTTTTTACCGTGTGCGGACTTTTCCCCTTTGTCAAGAGGTACTCCCGGTAGGATTCCAGCACGAAAATCACCTCAAAAAAGTTATATTGCGAATTTTAGGGAGGATAATGGGTCTATTTTTAGGTCGATTATATACAAAAACGGTCACGATTCGCAACATAATCATAAATATTTATATTGCGAGATTATATTGCAAATAAAATGCCCAGGGCTTTTACTCCTAGGCAATCTTTTCTTGAATTTAGTTTGCCGAGTTAGTATCTGCCTCTCACACACCCTGCCTTTATCTGCCTCTCACACACCCTGCCTTTCAGCGACAATAAGAGCGGGCAACCAGCATTGTCTTCAAATATTTTCTGAATTTACTACTAGCTAAACTATTGTAATTGTCTTGGACATCCCACTGTATAACATAATATCCTAAACTCATTTGCTGTTTCAATCAATGTATTGCTGTAATCCCCAAAAGGCAGCCGGAAGACTTTACATTCTTGACCGGTAAGTTCTTTTATTTTCTCATGAGTGGATTTTATCTCCTCGATTATCTGCTGTTTTGAAAGACTACCCATCCGCGGGGGGTTGCAGAATGGTTGCCTATTTCGTGGCCTTCTTTTGCTATTAATTTCGTCATGTCCGGGTATTTGTCCATCCACATCTTTACTAGGAAAAAAGTAGTTTTTACGTTATATTTCCTCAGGATTTCAAGCAATTTTGGGGTCTTGTCCGAACCCCAGGCCGCGTCAAAGGAAATAGCAATTTTCTTTTCATCGCTCTGAACCCTATATATAGGCACCAATCTATCCCGCCCAGCAAAAACGCAAATTGCTCTTTTAAAAATTGCCGCATTAGAAGCCAAAATAATAGCGACGATGGTCAGTAAACATATAAGGGTCGTAAAGAATTTTTTATCTATATTCACATTCACCACCGCCTTAATAAAGCTTCATCTTATCTTTATTCCAGCACCATGTTGTTTATGATATTGTTTTATGTACCATCAATTCAAGCGGTGGCGATGTGTTTGTTCAAAAACGAGCTCTTCTATCACTAAAATCGCTGTGTGTAGAAAATTCTGCAAAAATACATTTTTACGGAATGGATATTAAAATAAAAAATTAGCCCTACATAAAGTTCAAAATTCATGCCAATAAGCAAATTTTGCCACTAACTTTTTCGCAATTTCCAGAATCCAGTAAGCCTCCTCAACCCTAAATGCATAAATCAAAGCAAAATAAAAAATAGCCCCAAGTCCGATGATTAATCCCAGAATAACAATGCTTACGAGTTTCCCGGTAGCTGCTATGTACGCCGACGATATACCGTAAAGCCAGAGGACCGCAAATCCCATTATGATCGACGACGCCGCGCTTTTTATAAAAACCCCAAGAATCTTTTTCCCGCCCAGGCCGGATATCTTCTTTTTCAGGTTCAAGATGAGGAGAATCGTCGTCACCGCAGCTGAAAGGCTTGTGGCGAGTGCAAGACCGCTGTGCTGCATGTACCTTACAAGCACGAGGTTCATCACTATATTAAACCCTACGGTCATCATCCCGTTTATCATAGGGGTCTTCGTGTCCTGAAGGGAGTAAAATGTCCTGTTGAGGACGTCCCTGTACCCGTAGAAAACCATCCCCAGTGAGTAAAAGATGAGGGCCGAAGCAGTCATGGACGTTGCCCTGCCGGTAAACTCTCCCCTTTCAAACAATACGGACACGATGGGATGGCTTAATACGACGGCACCTGCGGTAACAGGGAGGATAATTAGGGTGATCACATTCAGGGCTTTCACCAGCTTTTCCTTGAACTCGACCATATTATCCTCCGCGGTAAGGCGGGAAAGAAGTGGGTATATGACAACCGATATGGACATGCTGAAAAGTCCGTAGACAAAGCCGTTTAATTTGTTTGCGAAATTTAATGCCGCAATGCTCCCCTCTGGAAGTCCCGACGCCAGCATCCTGTCTATCAAAGTGTTCAGCTGCTGCACCGCCGCCCCCATCATGACCGGCACTGATAGCGACGCAACTTTTATTACATCCCCGTCTTTAAGGTCAATTACAGTCCGGTATCTATAGCCTTTTTGGAAGGCATAAATCAATAAAAGCAAAAGCTGCAATGCTGATCCTGCCAGAGTAGCTGCCACAAGGCCGTAGGGCCCCACCATATCGTGAAGAAACAGGGCGGCGATGATTATGAAGTTGTACGGTATCCCTATCAGTGCGGGCACTGCAAACTCGCTGTTAGACTGGAGAAACCCCTGAAAAATATTGCTAAGGCCTATGAATATCACCATGGGAAAGGCAAGCCTGGTAAATCCAACGGCAAGTTTTAATGCCTCCCCTTTGAAACCCATGGCGATAAAAGAAACTATGGGCCTTGCGAAAATGACGCCTAAAAATGTTACGACCATACTCCCGAAGAGAACCGCGGTTATAATCTTATTCGTGAATTTAACCGCCTCTTCCCTGCCCTTTTCTACCATTATCCTGGAATAAAGCGGGATGTACGTGGTGGCTATGGCCGCCGTAACGCTGGCAAAAAGCATCTGCGGGATAGTCTGTGATACAAGGTATGCGTCGGTGACGTACGTCGCACCGTAGGTGCTTCCGAGGACTATCTCCCGGAAGAAGCCCGTAATTTTGCTTAGCAATGTTATCATCATTACGACGATCGTTGCTTTTTTGTAGCTTATTTTTGTTTCCATGTTTCGTACCCTCTTTATGAATCTTACTTCTTGAAATTAATGTTCGTTAACTTTTACCTTCTTTTATAAAAAGTTCTACTAAAAATGCAAAATTCCTTTCCTTGAATTTTTAATCAATTGTAATTCCACAGTATCGAATTTATTATTTTTTTTCTCAAAGAAGGAATTTTTTGATATTAAACAGAAATTACTAATACTGAACATAAATAAACAATTTATAAATGCTAAATCGAACAAATTTGAACACGGAGGTAAAAAATGCTCACGCTAGAACGCCGTAAAAAAATTTTACAATGGATAAAACAAAACGGCCGGGCCGAAGTGGGAGAACTCGCTGCAACTTTTGGGGTGTCTCCCATGACCATAAGACGAGATTTGAGGCACCTGGAAGAAGAAGGTCATCTTCTTCGGGCAAGGGGCGGTGCATTGGCGAAAGATTCATTTATAGATGAAATCCCCTATCGGTCAAAAGTAAGTTCAAATATTGAACTTAAGCGACTCATAGCACAAGAGGCGTGTTCCCTTATCAAAGACGGCGACTCCGTGATACTCGACGCCGGATCCACTACTCTGGAGATTGCAAAATGTCTAAAAAAGACCGGCAAAAACCTAACTGTGGTGACGAACGATTTGAATATAGCCCTCGAATTAGCCGACACCGCAAATATCAATGTATTCACAACAGGGGGCAAAGTCCAACCCGGGTTATACTGCCTCCTGGGCGAAGAAGCCATCAATTTTATAAAATCTGTAAATGTGAATATCGCATTCCTGGGTGCAGCAGCCATCGATTCGGATTTAGAATTATACACTCCCACCCTGGAAAAAGCCCACCTAAAAAGAACCATGATAACTTCAGCCGCAAAATCGGTGGTAGTGGCAGACCATACCAAATTCGGTCACAGAGCTTTCGCAAAAGTATGCAGCCTTGATTCTGTGGATGCCCTCATTACCGACGACGGAATAAGTGAAGAATTAAAAACTAAAGTGGAAGACCTCAAGATTGAGGTAATTTTGTGTCCGGCAAAATCATACGTAACTGGAAAAGGGAATCCCAAATCTCAAGGGTGTTTACATCACTGGCGGTGACATGACCGTAGCTTTCTGCCAAGAAGTAGGGGCTCTTGCCGTAGAAGTTTCAGGAGAAGTGCTTCCACTGGCGGCCTCTAGAACTCTCGTTGGCGGTGACTTTGACGGCCTCAAAATCGTGACAAAGGGAGGCCTCGTGGGAAATACGGAAAGCGCTGCAAAATGCGTTGAATTTCTTCTGAAATAAAAAAATCTCAAGAAGGAGTGAAGTATCTTGCAAAAAAGACCTCTAATTGCGATTACCGCAGGAGATCCTGCCGGCGTCGGCCCAGAAATTGTCGTAAAAGCCCTGTCCAATAAAGAACTGTACGAAAAAGTTAGGCCGGTTGTAATCTGTTCTAAAAACATCATCGAGAAAGCTTTAGAAATAACAAAGGTGAAGATGGACGTTTGTCCCGTAGAAATCGACGCACTGAACCGACTGGACGAAAGAGATTTTTCTTTCGATAAAATTTTCCTCATTGATTTGAAAAATGCAAGTGACAATATCCCCTTCGGTAAAATATCCGCGGAAGCGGGTAAGGCCGCCTTTGAATACATTAAAAAAGCTGCAGAACTTGGAATGGCAGGCCTTATAGACGGTGTCGCAACCGCCCCGATAAACAAGGAGGCAATTCATGCTGCGGGCATTGATTTCATCGGTCACACGGAGATGTTTGCAGAACTAACCAACAGCCCCGATGTCTTAACAATGTTCCAGGTAAGAAACCTCCGCATATTTTTCCTCACCCGGCATCTTTCGCTGATAAAGGCATGTTCCATGGTGAAGCTGGAGAATATTTACAAGACTCTCGTCAGCTGCCATAAAGCGCTGCAGACACTGGGCATAGAAAGTCCTTCAATTGCTGTGGCAGCCTTAAACCCACACGGAGGTGAAGGGGGACTATTCGGAGACGAGGAGGTGAAAGAGATAATTCCGGCCATTGAGAAGGCTAAAGCTGAAGGCATAAATGCAGTAGGCCCTGTTCCAGCGGATTCGGTCTTCCACCTTGCAAACCTGGGCCGTTTTGACGCCGTGCTCTCGCTATATCACGACCAGGGACACATCGCCGCTAAAATGCTGGATTTTGAGAGAACCGTCAGCGTAACCATCGGTCTTCCGTTTATAAGGACTTCGGTTGACCACGGCACAGCCTTCGATATCGCCGGAAAGGGAATTGCAAGTTCAGTAAGCATGGAAGAAGCCATAAAGGTTGCGGGGGACTACGCTTTTTTGGTTAAAAAACAAAGGTAAATAGTAACGGGAGGGTGAATTTAATGAACGGCGTTTCTGGAATTCAGATGATACTGGGCCTCATTATCGGTGTCTCCGTCTTGGTTTTCCTCATAATTAAAGACAAAAATCCATGCCTTCTCCGCCCTCATCATTGCAGCATCATTAACGGGTTTGATTGGCGGTATGCCGCCAGCAGTGGGTGACGTAAACGTGGCAAAATCTATAACCACCGGCTTTGGCAATACTCTAAGCAGCATAGGTATAGTCATCGGTTTTGGCGCGTTATGATGGGAAGATTGCTTGAAGTATCTGGCGCTGCGGAGCGCATGGCCTATACATTTTTGAAGTACTTAGGCAGAGGAAAGGAAGAATGGGCATTAGCTGCCAGTGGATATGTAGTATCTATACCCATCTTTTGTGATTTGGGTTTTGTTATTCTTTCTCCTTTGGCAAAGGCCCTTTCCATGAAAACTCGAAAGTCCGTGCTGACCCTTGGTGTGGCCTTGGCTATTGGTCTTGTGGCTACCCATCATGCGGTTCCGCCGACCCCTGGTCCTTTAGCAGTGCAGGAATTTTTAAAGTCGATGTAGGCAAGATGATATTGGCAGGTCTTTTATTCGCAATTCCAATTACAGTAGCAGGGGTACTCTATGCCCAATGGCTCGGGAAAAAAATATACCAAATTCCCAAAGAAGATGGTAGCAGATGGGAACAACCTGAGTTTTAACCTTCTAGAGAAGTTATCGAAGCCTTGTATGCGGAGCATGGGACAAGCGAACAATTTCACAGCGAGCTAAAGGGCGACATGGACCGCTCTTAAAGCGTTCTATGTCCAGTATTATGAGAGAAAACTTACTGTCTGCACGCCTGGCCCGTTCTATTTCTTCTTCCAGTTTTTTGGGTAAAATATCGGCGTTTATAAATATTCGTCAGGGTATCAGTTATAGATAAAAGGCGCAGTTCCTCTTCTATTTTTTTGTACCTGGTAACATCAGTAGCATAATGAAGATAAATGTCCTCTCCCAGGGGAATCCACCAGGTATCCCAAATGCCGCCCGCAAATTCCACTTCGCTGTTCACCGGTTCATTAGTATCAAAAGCTTCGTTTCCTCGGCAGAAATAGCATTTTGTGCCTGGTAAAGGGGTGCCGGTTTTTTCTATGGTCTCCCTGTATTCAGACGGCAGGTATTGATAGCCATGGATGCCTTGCTAGCAGTAATCTCCAACTTCTGTCCCAAATAATGCCGCGGCCGCTTTATTCTGCGCCAGAATACGGCATTTCCTTGAAACAAGCCAGGCCGGGCTGGGAATACCCTTCAGCATCAGGCGGCTCCGCTCTTCTTTGCGCCTGATTTCCTCCTCCAGCCACTTGCGTTCGCTGATGTCGCGCACGATTTCCACCGCATGCCACTCGTCTTCGATTCTCAGTGCAGAAATTGAGAGTTCTACATCAAGCTTCCGCCCGTCTTTATGTTTAGCTTTCAGCTTAATTGTTTTCCCTATGGCATTCCCTTTCCCGGTCAGCTGAAAACGCCGGAAGGCCTCTCTATAGGCCTGGTACTGAGCTTCCTCCGGTACCACCAACCAGTGCAATTTCTTCCCCAATATTTCCTCCCGGGAGTAGCCGAAGAGTTGCTCCGCCACCGGGTTCCAGAAAGTTACGTTCCCCTGCGCGTCAAGCATGACGATGGCGTCCATGGTTGAGCCCATAATAGCGTTTAAAGTCTCCTTCCTTTCCCGTAGTTCTTCTTCCATTGCCCTGCTGTCCGTCAGGTCGCTAATGAGTTCCACGCATACTTTTCCTCCCTACTGCTCAAATAGCTGCAGGCTTACTTCTACAGGGTAAAGAGAACCGTCTTTCCGGCGGTGTACTGCATTAAACAGGACCTGTTCCTGCTCACCGCTGAGCAGAGGGTCAAGCAGCGCCCTGAAACTCTGCAGGTCAAGTTCAGGCTTTAGGTCAAGGGGTGTCATCCCGCTTAGTTCTTCCATGGTATATCCCACATTTTTTTTTGCACCGCGGTTCACAGCAATAAATTTTAAGGTCTCAGCATGGAAAATATAGTTCTCGTTCAATGAATTTTCAAATATTTGCCGGTACATGTTCGCATGAGCATTTGCTTCATAAAGCTTAAGCGCCATTTCAACTGTGGATACCAACACATTTTCGTCAGCACTTTTAGTACATACCCGTAGCCTGTAACCGAACGAATTTTCTCTACAATTTCCTTTTCTGTATAAGCAGTGAAAAAGACGATCGGTATATCTGCAAATTGCAGTATTATCCGGGCTGTCTGTGCCCCGTCCATTCCTTCCCTTAGTTCTATATCCATCAGAATCAGGTCGGGATACTGATTACTACGGATTTTCTACAAAGCCTCTTTACCCGTCATGGCAATTTCAGTCATATACCCGTACTTATTCAGGATATCGGCCGTTATTTTTGCAAAAAACCTGCTGTATTCTACAATAAGAATTCTCTTGCCTTTAAATGCGTTCACCGATAAACCAGCCCTTAAGAATTTATTTCTTTCGCAGCAGCGGAAAGTTCTTCGCTGGAAACACTTATTTCGCCGATTGTGAGAATAACTTGGTTGAGCAATCTAAGGTCTTGTCTAATAGTGACATTCATGAAAATTTTTATCACTGTAGCAACTTTCAATAAAAGCTCTCACTACCTCCGGGTCAAACTGTGTCCCCGCATTTCTTTTTATTTCAGCTATTGCTTCCTCCCTGCTCATTGCCTTCCGGTATGGCCTGTCATTTGTCATGGCATCAAAGGCATCAGCAACCGCCAAAATTCTTGATAACAATGGGATTTCTTTACCCTTTAACCCCTGGGGATAACCTTTGCCGTCCCATCGCTCATGATGGGAGAGGATGTATTCGGCAATAGGGGCAAGTTCCGGCATCGTCCGGGCTATCCTGTACCCTATTTCAGGGTGTTTTCTCATTTCTACCCATTCTTCCTCGGTTAAAGGCCCCGACTTCGTCAATATGCTTTCCTTAATCGCCACCTTACCGATGTCGTGGAGCATCGCCAGAAGTTCCAGTTCGTCCAGTCGTTGGAGTTTTAGGCCCATACTCTCCCCGATTTTTCTGCACATTTCTTTCAACCGTTCTGCGTGTTCTTCCGTTTCTATGCTCTTTTCTAAAAGGGTAGTCTTCAGGGAGGATATAACGGCATTTCTGTAGCTTTTGGCATGCAAAAGCTTATTGCGGTACATCCAGTCCTCGGCTTCTTTCATTACCTCCCAGATGTTTTCTTCGGCTCTGCTTTTTGTGGCATAGCCAAGGGCGATGCTCACCTGTACAGGCCCGTCCTTCTGGGAATTGCATTTTTCTTTGATCCGCCGGGTAATTTCCTCAGCCGTTTTTATATCGGTCTTAGGCAAAAGGATAAGGAATTCGTCCCCACCCCACCGGGCAATAAGGTCCTCCCGGCGGCAGGACTCTCTAATGATTTCTGCAGCCTTTATCAGCAGCCTGTCACCCTCCTGGTGCCCAAATACGTCATTAACCAGTTTCAGGCCATCGAGGTCGCACATGATTACGGATATAGGCAACTGCCTCGGCGTGTCAAGCCTCTTTATCTCTTCTTCCAAAAACCTGCGGTTGTAAAGGCCGGTAACCTGATCGTGAAAACTCAAGTATTTCAACTGTTCTTCATAACGTTTGTGCCGTGTGATGTCTCTTGAAACAGCAACTATACCTATGCAACTGCCTTTCGCATCATAAACAGGAACCTTAATTGTTTCAAAAGGAACCAAAGTGCCATCATGACGTTTAATCAACTCTTCAAAGCGCTGAACGCTGCCTGATTCCATAACCTTATAATCAATTTCCCTGTGTTTGCTTGCTTCAGCTTCATTATAAATATCCCAGTCAGTACGCCCATTTATTTCTTCCGGTAAAAGAGATAGGAACTTTCTCGCGGCCTCATTTGCTAGTTTATAAACCCCGTTTTGGTCCTTGTAAAAAATCAGATCCGGTATGGTGTCTATAATTACTCTCAGTAAATGACGCTCCTTTTTCAATTCGGCCTCTATAGCTTGACGTTTCATAGTGGCATCAAGATTAGCAAAACAGTTTTGTGCCAGCATATTAGTAATAGGTAGAAGCTCTTTTAGAAACATTTCTTCAATAGGAACGTTCCTCCCCAATACGAGCAGTCCAAAGTTTCTCAGTGGGAACCCATAGTAATTTAAATCCTTTTTTATTACTATAATGTTTTTGTCTTCTTCTTGTAACAATTTTCTTTCAAATTCTTCAATAAGCTCATGATAAACAGGATTTTTAAGGATTATCCGTGGCACAACATAGGAAGTTTCCAAACGATTATTTTTGTATTGTAAAACACTGACATGAGTGCAGTTCAGTTTTTTCAAAAATGCAGATGCGGCCTTTTTCACCAGCTTGTCGAGTTCCTGCTCACCGCTGACAGAAAGAGCTAATTCGAGCAAAATTTGACTCCATATTGTATAATCCATTTTTAATCCTCCAACAATCCGATGACTGAAGTCTTATTATAAAATTCAAGATAATCTTTTCCCGTATTAGCAATCTCTCCTATAGTCAACGCCCCCAGAAGCGGATATCCTGCATATACCGCTTCCAGTTCTTCATTAAAATCAGACTGGAGAAAGGAAACCCTGGAAACACAGTCCATAAAAAAGGTAGTTAGTGATTTTTCTTTTTTTTCATTGAGTGGTTTCAAATAAGATGCTTCGGCCAATTGGCGAGCTTTGACTGCACCAGCAATCAAAGAGTCTTTATCTCCTTTTAATATATAGACAAAAGAATTCAACGGGACTTCTCCGACGCAAATCAACCTGCTACCATCCAACGAAATAGGATCTCTAACCACCATTTCTTCTGCCATTTTTACAATCCCAAAGGGAAATCCTTTCGCTAGTTGGAAGAAATCAGTATTGTCGAAAGATTTCCCGGATATTTTTTCCACCGTTTCCCGATATACTTCAAATGCCGGACGCCAGTTCAGTGAAATTATTGTATTGCGGTCTGCTTCCGTTACTTTCAGTGGACCTGCCACAGGCTTCCAGCCATGGGCAACCCCTATCCCGCTTTTTATATCTGCCAGGGCCAAAACTGCCGCATCTCCTAATAATCCTTCCCCGGTAAAAACACAAGGCTTCCTTTCAAATGTAAGTGAACCGGCACCACCACCAATATAATTTGGGAGAAGTCCCCAACAATTAAACATGCTATCTATCAGGGTAGAGATATATTGGCTAAGTCCGTCCACAAAGACAAACATCGTTTTATTTTCAAGAGATTGCCATTCAAAAGTATTTTCTATGATTGCGTCCAGATCAATAGATATGTCACTGATACCTCTAATCACCGCAGTGCTTACTGGTTGACTGATGCCAGCAACAATGGTTCCCTTCTCGAGTATTTCTTTATTAAATAAAATCTGAGGAAAAATCCCTCCAAATACTGGTTTTTTACACTGTTTTAAAACCTCATCAACCTTTTCAGGGGTAAAACCGTTGGCATCACAAGCCAGAATGAGAACTCCCGATGTATTCTCATCATCAGCTGCCTGTTTTAACAGGTACTGCAACCTTTCCACAGTACCTTCCCTGTCTAAATTTATAAACATATTATCACCTCTTTTATTCTGCAGGTTAGGCTTGTACATAATTTGCAAGCCTTAATTTGAGCCACTTCCAAGATGTACTTTAATACCCGAATTCCCTTCCTTTAGTCCTAGCCGTAAGGGTTATTCTCATCATGCAATGTTTAGAGCTTTTATTGTTATGCAAGTTGAAAGATTCGGTACAATTTCTGACCCCTAGATTATCTCCGGAATAATCTTATCATTGCTCATCTTTGTGGCTTCAACATTTTTAAACCTCTTCCTTCTTAATTGGACTTCCCGCCGATCTATTAACGAGTTCTCTCATGATTATTTAACCACTATCTTTCAAAATCAGGTTAACATCCTCAAAAATATGGGCATTATCTCAGGTGAGTTTATTTCCATGGACTCTACCCCTATTAAAGCTAACACTAAGTTGAATAATCCTAAGTCTTTTTCTAAAAATAAATTCTCTAAAGATAATCAGTCTAAGTCTGATAAGGATTGTAAATTAGGTGTTTATTCTGCTTCCAATAATTCTTCCAATAAACGATATAAGTTTTATTGGGGCTATAAAAATCACAATTATTGTTGATGCTATCTCTGGATTACCCATCACTGAAACTACTACTCCCGCTAATGTCCCTGATTTCAAAGTCGCTCTGATGGTGTAAAATTTTCTTAGGTCAAAAAGAAGGAAAAACCAGGACGGACATAGAAGAGAGACCTCACCATCCTCTAACCAGGATGAGTTAAAAACTCAACAGGACGGTGAGGTCTTATGGAAATAATTCGGTATGTATTTAAAACATTCCTGCTTTGTGCACAAAAAATTTT
>JAMNZI010000157.1 GCA_023622385.1 Bacillota bacterium
CAGGCACTTTGTTGCGAAAATCAGGACCGTTTTTTGTAAACTGGTAGGCTTCCGTAACCCTTGAAAAATGGGCAATCTCTACTATTTTTTCTTTTGTATCCACGTTACGCACTCCACATGCGTGGTATGGGGAAACATGTCCACCGGCTGCACTTCAATCACCTTATACCCCTGCTCGGTTAAAAACTTCAAATCCCTTGCAAGGGTTGCCGGATTGCATGAAACGTAGACGATTCTCGGAGGTGCCATACGCGCCAAAGCCTCCAACACTGCTTGATCACATCCTTTTCTGGGCGGGTCCAGCACTACCACGTCGGCACGCATACCAGCATCCACCAGCTCAGGGATAACATCTTCTGCTTTTCCCTCTATAAATTCAACGTTGGATATGCCGTTTATCCTGGCATTTTCCCAAGCGTCCCGCACCGCTTGGGGGACCTCTTCTATGCCATATACTTTACAGGCGTTTCGCGCCAAGAATAGCGAAATGGTTCCTATACCGCAGTATAGGTCTATGACGGTTTCGGTGCCATTTAACCCGGCATACTCCAATGCTTTGCCGTATAAAACCTCAGTTTGCAGTGGATTTACCTGGAAGAATGAAAGAGGAGATATCTTGAAGGTCAATCCCCCCAGGATATCGGTAATATGGTCCTGACCCCATAGAGTTATGTTCTCCTGCCCCAGGATCACATTGGTCTTCTTAGAGTTTATATTCTGTACTATGCCGATTATACCCGGTATATTGTCTTTCAAAAGTTCAACCAGCCTATCCTTATGGGGTAAGGTCTTTCCGTTTGTTACGATGACCACCATTACCTGCCCGGTTTTAAAACCCACCTTGGTCACCACGTGGCGTATAATGCCCCGATGAGCGTGTTCATCATATACAGGTATGGAGTACCTCTGTATAAAATCCCTTATAATCCGTATTACACTATCGTTGGCCCAATGGTTTATTATGCACTTTTCCATATCCACGATATCATGGCTTCGAGGCGCAAAAAAGCCGATGGCCAACGAACCGCCAGCCATTCCTACGGGAAACTGCGCTTTATTGCGATATCTCCATGGATTATCCATACCTATAGCGTCATGCACCTTTACATCTTCGATCTTCCCTATGCGCTCTAAAGCATCGCACACCCGGCGGGTTTTAAATTTTAGCTGGGCACTATATGAAAGGTGCTGAAGCGAGCATCCGCCACATCGTTTTGAATAAGGGCATGGCGGGTTCACCCTATCGGGCGATGGAACGATTATCTTCAGTAGCTCACCGTATCCAAAGTTCTTGCCTATCTTTGTAGCCCTGATCCTTACCTTCTCCCCAGGCAAAGCTCCTTCCACAAACATGGTAAAACCATCTATCCGCCCTATGCCCTCGCCGTCAACGCCTATATCTTCAACTAGTATCTCATATTCGCGATTTTGTCTAACAGGTATATCTCTCTGGTCCATCCATTTCCTCCTCTATTTTGGGATGTATTGTAAAGGTATTTATCTGAACAGTGCGCAGTCATATAAATCTCAATTTATTTTAACACACATCGTGCTTTTGTAGAACATACTTGTCCATAGCCATGGTCGACGGCTTAACCAGTATCTCAAATGATCAAATGAGTATAACTTGCTTCATCTTACGGTTAAAAAGAAATACGAAGGGGGCCATACACAAATATGTCGGCCCCTTAACTAACCACTCATCCACATCTATACAGGTATACATATTCTCTGACCTATCTGCAGCCTGTTGGGATCTACGCCCGGGTTAGCAGCCATTATGGCATCCACCGTGGTACCAAATCTCCTTGCCAGGCTGAAAAAGGTATCGCCTGCCCTTATGATATACGGCATCGTGCCGGTAGGGCATCCAGGTGGTGGCGCAGTTCCCGGTATGCATATCGTCTGACCTATTTGCAGCCTGTTAGGATCAACGCCCGGGTTAGCAGCCATTATGGCAGCTACCGTCGTACCAAATCTCCTTGCCAGGCTGAAAAAGGTATCGCCTGCTCTCACCACATAAGGGAATGTGCCAACAGGACATCCAGGTGGTGGCGCAGTTCCCGGTATGCATATCGTCTGGCCTATTTGCAGCCTGTTAGGATCAACGCCCGGGTTAGCAGCCATTATAGCAGCCACCGTCGTATTAAACCTTCTAGCAAGGGAAAAGAAAGTATCTCCAGGCCTAATGGTATAGGGTATAGTACCGGCAGGACATTGCTGCAAAGCATAATAATCGCCCAGATAGTCCATCGTTCCTTTACCTCCCTTTTGCGTTACTTTTTACTACAATATATTCAGGGAAGTAAGGAACTGTTACCCTAGGGCCAGTTTTTGCTGTTACTCATCCGGCTTTCTATGGTCTCATTACATCTTCGACATAGCGCTTTAGATTTTCAGCACCTATTGCAATGCCGGTGATGGGGTCTTCAATACCCTCAAATTCAATAGACAAAAATCCATCATACCCCGCATTCTTCAATAGGTTCAGGCATTGAACGACTGGCACATCCCCATGTCCTATAATGGCACCGCGAAGATAATTGCCACCTCTGGACTTAAACCATCCTTTTCCTGGATTGGGAAGCATACCTGACTTCACATGGAAATCCTTCACATGTACATGGAAGACGTAAGGGAGCAGCCTTCCAACTGCTTTCACCGGATCCTCATCTACACACAGGAAATTCCCGATATCCAATAGCACTCCAAAGTTAGGATGATTGACTGCATTTATCAGCTTTTCAACCCTATCGCTATCTTGGCAGAAAAATCCATGGTTTTCTATCGTAGTCTTAATCCCGAGCTCCTGAGCAAATTCAGTGACAGCTCGGCATCCTTCTGCCAACCTGGGCAGAGCGTCGTCAAAACCTCTGGGGCCACGGTATTCTTTTCGATATCCCCAGGTGGCGTCATGGCGCATGCATGGCACGCCCAATGCCTTTGCAACCTTAACCTCTTCCTTCACCCTTTCTATCTCCTTCTCCAGGTCACCGTTTGAACCGTTAATAAAGTCGGCAGACACAGCATAGTTTATAATTTTGATGCCAAGCTTTTCTGCCTCTTCTTTTACCTTTGCGGCATATGTAAGCAAAGTTTCGCCCTCTGGTGGAGTAGATAAGCCAGCAAATTCTACCGCATCGAACCCCATCTCCTTCGCTTTTTTCAACACCTCTAACGAATTTAACTTGCGCTGGCTGTAACTGTATGAACTGACCCCTAGTTTCATGGTATTTACCTCCCCATAATTATTGTTTTATTCCTTTAAACAGCGCACATAAAACTATGTGGCTGTTTAAAGCCGTTTAACACCCTGCCCTCTAGCTACACATGAAACCGCAGAATAGTCAACTGTTATCCTAATGTCCTAATTTAAATTTTATTTTACGCATCCCAATTACCCTACCGTTATCATTTTTGATTTCGCTGGGGAAAATCGCCCTTAACCTCTGAATTGTATCCTTATTGTCATACCCAATCTGCTCAAGGATAGAAGCGATGATGATACCCCACTCGTCGGAAGAGCCATCCTCTATTTTAAGGACGAACCCCAACCTCTCTTTCTTAAGCCCAAAACAATAGACGCCCATAGCGCCCCCTTTGGCCACTATATTGTCATCCTGAAGTAGCAAGGAACACACGCGATTGGTGCCGGCTATCATTTCGGGATAAGCATTCATAAACCCGGTTATCTTTTCTACAGCTGCTCTAATCTGTGCATCCCTGATAAGATCAGGACAAGCCAGCCTAAGATAAGCATTGGCAATGAAAATAAGTGGCATGGCAAATACCGGAACGCCGCAACCATCGACTCCAATCTGAATATCCTCTTCAGGATAACCAGAGATTATAGCGATGTGCTCCTTGATGAGCTGCTGAACGGGATGATCGAGGCTCCAGTAATCCTCCATTTTATATCCCAACTCTTTGCACAGCATCAATATTCCCAAGTGTTTGCCAGCACAATTGTGGTATATTCTCCTGGGCTGGGCACAGCATATCAATAGGTCCTCTGGAATCCCCGTCTTTTCCATTATGGATTCAAGGACCTCTATGTGGAAGGGTTCAGCCATATGAGATGCACAGAGTATAGCAGCTTCTCTGCCCTCCAGGCCGTACTTTTCAATCAAACCCAGCTTAAATACCGGAATAGCCTGTATAGGTTTGGCCGTGGAGCGCATAAAAGTTATTCGCTCAGGTTCCCCTACTGAGTAAACCACATCACCGCTATCGGAAATGCCGCATATAAATCCCCTGTGCACGTTTTCCACTATTTCTCCTCTATATTCTTCAACCAATACCTCGCTCAAGTTATTCACCTCTCCAAACATTCCATAAAAAATTTATACAGCTCAGAATCTGTTTTCTTTATATTAACAGGCTTGAGATTGCTATCAGTGATGGCGTGCACCGTATAGCCTTTTGCCAGCAATGCCCCATCCTCTTCCCTTATCACTTCGTATTCCATCTTCAGCCTTACACCTTTAAATTCAGCCATGCGCGTGCGTACAATAACGGCATCGTCATATTTGGCCGGTTGTTTGTAAAAACATCTGGCTTCTATGACAGGCAACATCAACCCTTTTTCTTCCATGTCGCGATAGGTCATGCCTCTCGCACGCATGTATTCGCCTCTCCCAATCTCAAACCAAGTATAATAATTTGAATGATGAACCACACCCATCTTATCGGTCTCTTTATACCTAACTCTAATCTTGACATCAACTACAGGCATCATATCATCTCCAAAAAACGCAGATAACGTTATAAATTAGTGCAAATTAAATGGACAATATCTTTGCCAGCTCATACATCTCATGATCAAAATCTTTTTTCATGGACAGCGCTTCATCCATATCATAATCAACTATCTGAGAGCCGCGTATCGCAACCACCCTGTTGCTCTTACCGCTGAGCAACAACTTTACGGCATGTGCACCCATTCGGCTGGCAAGTATTCGGTCTGCAGCCGTAGGACTGCCACCGCGCTGGATATGCCCAAGTACGGTAACTCTTACCTCAAGACCTGTCTTCTCTTCTACCTCCTTGGCCAGCTGGAATGAATTCTTTGTGCCCTCGGCCACAATCAAGATATAGGATACCTTCCCTCTGTTTTTCCCTTCGATGAGAATCCTGCATATATTATCAACGTTAAAAGGTATCTCGGGCACGATTATATCATCCGCTCCGCCAGATAGCCCCGCATATAACGCTATGTCGCCAGCATTACGCCCCATGACCTCAATGATATTGACCCTCTCGTGGGACATTACGGTATCGCGAATCTTGTTTAGGGCATCGAGAACAGTATTAACGGCCGTATCAAATCCAATGGTAAAATCTGTGCAGGCTATATCGTTGTCGATGGTGCCGGGAATGCCTACCACAGGCACGCCAAACTTGCTTAAATCCCTTGCACCTCTAAAGGAACCGTCACCACCTATGACTATTATCCCATCGATGCCAAAGATTTTAATAATGTTGTATGCCTTTTTCAAGCCTTCCTCCGTTTTAAACTCTTCGCATCGAGCGGTATGCAATATGGTCCCCCCGCGGTGTATGATCTCACCTACAGATGCCACATCCATCTCTTCGATTTCACCGCGAATCAATCCATTAAAACCCCTTTTTATCCCTAAAACGCGCATTTTATTATAAATTGCCGTTCTCACAACCGCTCGGATGGCAGCGTTCATCCCTGGGGCATCCCCGCCGCTCGTCAAAACGCCTATCGTTTTCATGTAACTTATTCCTCCTATTTATGGAATGAAAAGGCAATACTGAACATGCCTTATAAATATCGGTTTTCCATCAATACCTTATGGGCTTCGTTTGCTTCAGCCTTTGGCACCATTATCTTATAATAATTGTCCTCAGGCGCAACATTTTTATATATGGGCTTTATCTTAAACAAAAACCCCTCTTTTGTCAAGAGATCCCTTATCTTATCTGACATCTCCTTACCCTGGGCCATATACACTACCACCCACATTGCAAGGTCCTCCTTCTTTGTGAAGCAGTCAATCCTGGTCTCTGCCTGATATCAGTTCTCCATATTTGGTCAAAATTCTGGCTTTACCCCGTATTTTAATTGCCGAGGTATTCTCAGTAAATTGCGCTATCATCACCTCTCCTTTATCCAGCTTCTCAGTGTGATGAAACTTGGTATCTTTGCCTCTGGTCATGCCAATGATGCTCACTCCGTCTTCCTGCGCTAAGACGCATATATAATCGCCCAGAACGCCCTGATTATCCATAGCCATCCCTCCTTAAGATTGGCAGTTTAACATTTATCCTATTAATTTTACGCAGTTTTGCCCCAAAACATCCGATAGGACTTTCAACAGTTCGGGATCCCCCTCGACCCATAGGTCTCGGTTTGCCAGAAATTTTTTCCCTGTCGCCTCGATGAAGAGATACACAGGGATATTCCCGCGGTATCTGCGTAAAATGGGGCATATCTGCCGATTTATATCTATTTTGTTTTCCTTTTCAATCTTCAAATACAGCCTCTTATTTTTTGAAGTTCTGACAAGGGGCCGTACTTCATTCAATATAATCTTGGGGTCTTCATCTTCCCTGACGCTGAGCCTCCCATTTATTATGACCGCACTGTCTTCTTCAAGCAACGGCCGATACCTTTCATATGCATTGGGAAAAACAATGACCTCTACGCTGCCGTACAGATCCTCCAGCGTGATGAAGGCTATTATCTCATCGTTGCGGGTGGTTTTGAGCTTTTTGCTCACTATGATGCCACCTATTGTAAATGGTGAACCATCGCCCAGCCCACTATCTATCACAATGGGGCCATGTTCCGATTCGCCTTCTGACACCTTGAGCCCTCGCAATTCCAGGGTGGTATTCATGTCATCCAGTATATCCTTAAACTCGTTTAAGGGATGTCCACTTATATATATGCCCATCACCTCTTTTTCCATATTGAGGCGGGCCTTTAAAGGAAATTCCTCTATCTGCGGTAACAGGTCATGATTTAACTTTTCGACCTCAGCATCATAGCCGACTTCAAAAAGCGAAAGCTGTCCCTCCACGTTTTTCCGGCGTTCCTGATTTATGCTGTCCAATATCTTTTCATAAACAGCCATCAACTGCGAGCGGTAAACCTTTAGGGAATCAAACGCTCCGCATTTTATAAGGCTCTCTATCATCTTTTTGTTAATCGCACTGCTGTCCACCTTCCTGCAGAAGTCGGTAAAGCTCTTGAACTTGCCCTTCCTTTCCCTGGCTTCTATAATGGCATCGATAGCCGACAATCCCACGTTTTTTACAGCCGCCAGCCCGAAGCGTATCTTATTGCCCACCACCGTGAATTTGGCATAGCTCTCGTTCACATCGGGTGGCAGCACCTCGATCCCCTTTTTCTTACAATATTGGATATATGCAGCCACCTTGTCGGTATTATTCATGACGCTGGTCATCAGGGCAGCCATGTACTCAACCGGATAATGGCACTTAAGCCACGCCGTCCTGTAAGCGACCAGCGCATAGGCAGCCGCATGGGACTTGTTGAAAGCATATTTTGCGAACTCGGCCATGGTATCAAAAATGCGGTTGGCCTTGTCTTCGGGGATCCCTCTCCTGACAGCTCCGGGTATTATCACATTGCCATCCTCATCCTCAAGGCCGTATATAAAGTTGTGCCTTTCTTCTGCCATGACTTCGGCTTTCTTTTTAGCCATAGCTCGCCTGACCAAGTCGGAACGCCCCAGCGAATATCCGGCCAAGTCTCTCACAATCTGCATAACCTGCTCCTGATATACTATGCATCCATAGGTGACGCTGAGCACCGGAGCCAATGATGGATGTATATACTTTATGGCTTCCGGATGGTTCTTGTTGTAGATATACTCCGGTATCTGATCCATAGGGCCAGGACGATATAGGGATATGCCTGCGATTATATCTTCAAAAGTGCTGGGCTTTAACTCTTTAAGGAATTGCCTCATGCCGGCGCTTTCCAGCTGGAATACGCCGTCCGTATCCCCTTCCGACAGCATATCGTAAACCCTTTTGTCATCCAGGGGAATATCTTCGATGTCTATCTTTTTCCCCGTATTGGCTTGTATGAGCTCTAGTGTATCCCTTATAACCGTAAGCGTACGCAGGCCAAGGAAGTCCATCTTTAAAAGCCCCAGCTGCTCCAGGATGCCCATGGCAAACTGCGTGGTTATACAATCGTCGTTCTTTTGTAAGGGAACGTATTTGGTCAAAGGCTCTTTGGATATCACTACGCCTGCTGCATGGGTTGAAGCGTGCCGCGGCAGGCCTTCCAGCTTTTTCGAAGTATCAATGAGCTTTTTAACCCGCCAGTCCTGCTCATAAAGCTTTCTTAGTTCAGGATTTATTTCCAAAGCCCGCTGGATTGTCATGCCCAGCTCAAAAGGCACCATCTTGGCGATCCTGTCCACCTCGGCATAGGGAAAATTGAGCGCCCTACCCACATCCCTTATGGCAGCCCGCGCCGCCATGGTACCAAAAGTGATGATTTGCGCCACTTTGTCGTTGCCGTATTTCTCGGTTACGTAGTCTATTACTTCTTGGCGCCTTTCAAAGCAAAAATCCACGTCTATATCGGGCATGGTAACCCGTTCAGGATTTAAAAAACGCTCAAAGAGCAAGTTATAACGCAGGGGATCAATCTGCGTGATGTCCAAAACATAGGCCACAATGCTGCCGGCCGCGCTGCCACGGCCGGGCCCTACCATAATTCCCCTCTCCCTGGCAAATTTTATAAAGTCCCATACTATTAAAAAATAATCCACATATCCCATCTGCTCGATAACCCCAAGCTCATATTCAAGGCGCTCCTTGGCTTCCTGAGTTACCGGCGAATACTTTCTCCTTAAGCCCTCATAACACAGATGCCTCAAATACTCGGCTGCCGTATATCCTTCCGGCACGTCGTACTTTGGCAAATGTATGGTATTGAAATCAAAATCCACCCTACAGCGCTGTGCTATGGCAACCGTGTTGGCGATACCCTCCGGGCAATCCTTAAATAAATTCATCATCTCATCGGGGGATTTAAGATAAAATTGGTCGGTTTCAAACCTCATGCGATCGGGTTCATCGACGGTGCTGCCCGTCTGTATGCACAGCAGTACATCGTGAACCTCGGCATCTTCCCTGTCAATATAGTGGACGTCGTTGGTGACCACAACGGGAATACCAGTATCTCTGCTTAAAGCTAAAAGGCCTTGGTTGACAAGGCGCTGCTGTTCTATCCCGTGATCCTGCAATTCCAAATAAAAGTTTCCTTTTCCGAAAATCCCCTGAAGGCGTAGTGCCAATTCTTTTGCCTGATTATACTGGCCGCCCAGCAATAGCCGTGGGATATCACCCGCCATACAGCTGCTAAGGCAAATCAACCCTTCGCTGTGCTGTGCCAGCACATCATAGTCAATTCGCGGCTTATAATAAAACCCTTCCAAAAATCCCATTGAAACCAGCTTGACCAGGTTTTGATAGCCTGTCTGATTCTCGGCCAGCAGTACCAGATGGGCATAATTGCTATCGGTATGGGCTTCCTTGTAGTACATGGAACGAGGCGCTATATACACCTCACACCCTATTACCGGGTGTATGCCGCGTTCTTTGGCCTCCCTATAAAAATCTACCACACCATACATGGCGCCATGATCGGTTATGGCGATGCTGGACATTCCCAACTCTTTGCACCTGTCAAGCAATTGAGGTATTCTCGCTGCTCCGTCCAGCAAGCTGTATTCGGTATGGACGTGCAGATGCACGAAATCACCCATCTTGCCAGCCCCCTCACCTTTTCATGCTCTTGGCAGACAACAACGCTTTGCCCACCAGTTTCTCATCATGGCAACAGGTAACTTCAACTTTATTGAAATGCCTGCTTTCCTCAATCACCCTGGCTGTGACCACCAGCTTATCATCTAGCTGTACCGGTTTTACAAAGTATACGGTAAAGCTATCCAATATTATGTCTAGCTGCTTGTACTTCCTCAAGGCAACGTTACCCACCGTGGCCATGAGCATGGTCATGGCGCTCCAGCTGGCGGCACCTATTTGGCTTAGCAGCATGGGAGACACCGAACCGTAAAACACCATTCCATCCTCTATCTTTTTACTTTGAAATCCTTTAAGCACCATATCCTCCAGGGTCTCACTCACCTGCGGTTGGCTACTCATATACTGAAGCGCCTTTATCACGTCCTGGTTGGTAACTATACCTACCAGCTTCCTATTCTCCACAACAGGCAGCAGCTCTATCCCTTCCCAAATCATTATGTGGGCAGCATAAGCTATAGTAGTCTTGGGTCCTACCGTAATCGGGCTGGGCGTCATGAGCTCTTGTATCGACTTTCCTTCAGCATCGGCTATATCCTTAGAAGTGACGATTCCCACTACACAGTGGTTCTGGTCGACCACCGGAAATCTGCTATGGCCAGTGGTATAAAAGAGCATTCTCCACTTTTCAATGGTATCGTTTACACTGAGATAGTGAGGATTTGATACCATTATATCCTCCACCAGCAAAATATCCTTTTTTATCATCCGTTCGGATATGGCCTTATTGATCATTGTAGCGATGGTGAAGGTATCATATGTGGAGGTTATGACCGGGAGTTCCTTAGCATCAGCCAGATCACGTATTTCCTGGCTGCATGAAAAACCGCCGGTGATGAGAACGGCACAGTCATTTTCCAGCGCAAGGCGATGTGCTTCTTCCCTGTTCCCGACGATGAGCAGGCTTCCTGATGAAAGGTACTTCTTCATAGCGTCGATAGTCATAGCGCCTATGACAAAGCGGGACAATGTCTTGTCCAGCCCTTTTCGACCGCCCAACACCATGCCATCCACTATGGACACAACCTCTGCATAGGTTAGCCGCTCAATATCCCTCTTTTCCACCTTTTCTATACGAACTGTACCTACTCGAGGAAGTGTCTTTACGTATTCCAGGCTTTCGGCTTCCTTTATGGCACGATATGCGGTACCTTCACTGACCCCCATCTGCTGGGCGATTTTACGAACCGAAATGCGCGTCCCAACTTCCAGTTGCTTGATATACTCTATTATAAGGTCGTGCTTGGTGCTCATGCCCTCACCCTTCTATAAGTTTACATGACTCGACATTATTGTATCACTTTCTAGCACCATATACAATATGCTGCCATTTTAGCTGAAAGCCCTCCATAACAACAAAGTCATGGTGACACGCTATTGTGCGGCACTTCTGAAAAGTTGGAGGCAATCAA
>JAMNZI010000221.1 GCA_023622385.1 Bacillota bacterium
CTAAGGAATTTTTAAATAAGGGGGAATATTTATGTGGCCGGATCCGGTTGCCTTTCAAATTTTTGGAAGACCCGTATACTGGTATGGTATACTCATCGCGATGGGGGTACTTTTAGGAATTCACTTGGCTATGGGATATGCCAGAAGGCTTAACTATGACCCCGAGATGATCCTGGATTTTGCCCTTTTGGCTATTCCATTTGCTATTATAGGAGCAAGGGTGTATTACGTTGTTTTCCAGTGGGAGATATATAAGAATAATCCCGTGGATATATTCAAAATATGGGAAGGGGGCCTTGCCATATATGGCGCCGTGATAGGCGGAATTGTAGCGGGCGTAATATTTTCCCGTTGGCGCAAGATCAATTTTTGGGACCTGGCGGATATTGCAGCGCCCAGCCTTATATTAGGGCAGGCTATCGGAAGGTGGGGAAATTTTTTCAACCAGGAGGCCTATGGCAGATTGGTGACTGATTCGGCCTGGCAGTGGTTCCCGTTCGCCGTGTATATAGAGGCAAGGCAAGAGTGGCACATGGCTACATTTTTCTATGAGTCCATGTGGAACTTGTTGGTGTTCATATTTTTAATGAGTTACAGAAAGCGGAGGAAAGTATCGGGGGATATATTCTTGCTTTACCTGTTGCTGTATTCATGCGGGCGCATTGTGATAGAGGGGCTCCGTACTGACAGCCTGTATTGGGGGCCATTTAGGGTATCGCAACTGCTAGCGGGATTGCTGATAGTTTTTTCTGTTGTGATGTTCGTAGTAAGGCGCAGAAGGGTGGAACCTGCTATACAAGATGATATTTTATCGGATGGTGAAGGGGCGTTGCCGGTGGACCAAGCAGAAGAGCACCAAACGGACGAGCAAGAAGTACAGGCCAGGCAAGATGATTCAAAAGATGGGGAGAAAAAGGATTCAGAAAGCTCACATGCCGATGGCAATGATGGTGCATCGGGAGAAAAACATGATGTAACGTGATGGGAAAGTTTAAACTGCAAATCAAAAAGCAAATGAGCAATATAGAGTGCGTTTGCAATAAAGCAAAAGAGGGAGGAAATACCTCCTCTCTTTTTTATTAAAAAAATGGGATGAAAAATAAAAAAGTCGGAAAAAATAACGGATAGAAAATTGTTGGAGGTGAGGAAATGCCCGTATTAGACATCAGTATAGTACCGGTTGGTACTGGACAGCCCAGTTTTAGCAGCTATGTATCTCAGGCATGCAAGATCATAGAACAGCAGGGGCTTAAGTATCAGATTACGCCTACTGGGACAGTAATAGAGGGTAACCTTGACCAATTGATGGATATAGCTCGGCAAATTCATAGCATCCCATTTCAAATGGGGGCCGAGCGGGTTATTACCAGTATGACCATTGATGAGCGACACGATCGCCCGATGGATATGGAAAATCAGGTTCAATCGGTTAGGCGAAATATTAACCAATAAATAATTTAACGATGAAAGGGGAAATGTGAAGTATGGCTGAAGAGATGAATAGGCAGAATGAAATGAACAGGAACGAAGGCGGCAGAAGCTGGTTAGGTATAATCATTCGCTTTGTAGTAGCTGCTGTGGTATTGATGGTAACAGCGCTTTTGACTCCCGGTTTTTCCAATATAGGGTTTGGTACAGCTCTGCTGGCTGCAATCGTAATTGCCGCCATGGATTATGTTATACAGAAGCTATTTAAGCTTGATGCTTCGCCGTTTGGACGAGGGATCGTGGGCTTTCTGCTCTCGGCGCTGATCATCTACTTAACGCAGTTCGTGGTGCCGGGAATGGAAATTAACATATTTGGCGCTATTGTGGCGGCTTTGATCATAGGGATTATCGATGCCATAATTCCTACACACGTTATGTAAGTAACAAAAAAGAAAAAGCGATAGGGATAAATACAGGGGGCCCTACAAAGGGCCTCCTGTATTTATGTGTGGGGCATGAATGACCGAGACCAACAGGATTGTAAATATTTATAGTGTGCCCTTCCTATATGCTTAGGCATTTTGGATATATATCATATAGTTTTTTCACTATAGTTCTGGCTATTGGTTAAGTCCATATAATTGTGCAAAAAGGGGTTGAGCCATCCCCATCCCTCTAGTTAGAATTAAATTACCAAATCAAAACCAAACAATATAATATTATATTTTTCGGCTGTGCTGTTTTATCGATTTTACAAGAATTCTGTAGAAAGCCTCGTCCTTGTAGGGCGGGGATGAATGCAAGGTTGAAACTGAGAACCAAGTATGATATGATTAAATCAAATTTTGGAATTTAGAAGGTTGGCTTAGAATTAATACCTTATGATATGATTAAATCAAATTTTGGAATTTAGAAGGTTGGCTTAGAATTAATACCTACAAATCCACACGACATGCTAAATTCCTAATCAACTACCACTCCAAGGTATTCTCCAAGCGAACTTATTAATGTTATAAAGGGCGCTAACTGGCAGGAAGATAGGACAAAAGTTTCTACAATACAAACAAAGGAATTGTGTCTGGACAAGAGCATATTTTGTGGCAACTGCAGGTGATGTACCTGCCGAAACCGTCGAGAAGTATATAGAGAGCCAATGGAAGAAGGTAAAAAAGGATGGATAAGACATATATTTTGTCAGTTCCAGAAGAATATCAAGGTTTAGCCAGAGAAATTTCAATGGTATCTGGTAAAATCTACTCTAAAGCAGTAAATTTTTTTAAA
>JAMNZI010000109.1 GCA_023622385.1 Bacillota bacterium
TGCTGTGGGTAAGATAGCGGCTAAAACCTGTAGGGCAAAGCTGTTCTATCAAATGGTGAGGTCTCATAGGAAAAAATTTTTCTAAAGGTACCTACTAAATCTTGACACGGACAACATATTGTTTCGCCTTGATATAGCATCGGTGGGGGTGTTATAATAAAGACGATAACAATCATTCATAAAGTACGCTTTTTTATGAGCCCTGTAGTTGTGGTTCTTGCTGTTATCATACTGATTGAGGCCGCATGGTGGATAGTATGGATGACGTTGGCACTGTGGCGCAAGATATACGCCAATTTCTACTTTATGCTGGCTGTGTTTGTCGTGTGGGGCGTGTTGGCTTTTATAGGTGTAAATAATACCGCTGCTAGCATGGCTCTTGAACAAGAGGCAATTGGCTGGCTCATCTTGCTCTTTATATTGGCCATGGTACCGTTTATATTGTTGCCAGGTATGGTAACGATAATCAATGAATACCAGCGTGGTGTGCTGTTTAGATTGGGCAGATTGGTAGGCCTTTTACAACCTGGCTTTAACATTATCTTTCCTTTTGGCATAGACCGCGTAATCAAGATAGACCTTAGAACGTTTACCATTGATGTGGCAAAGCAAGAGGTAATTACTAAAGATAACGTACCGGTTTTGGTAGATGCTGTGGTGTATTTTAATGTTTTTGACCCTAAGCTTGCCGTTACAAAGGTTGCTAACTATACGCAGAGTACCACACTGCTCGGGCAGACAATACTGCGCTCGGTACTGGGCCAACATGAACTTGACGAGATACTGGCAAAAAGGGCCGAGCTGAATGAGGTGCTGCGAAAATTGTTAGACGAAGCCACCGATCCATGGGGCATAAAGGTAACTGCCGTAGAAATAAAAAGTATAGAACTGCCCGAAACCATGAAGCGCGCCATGGCAAAACAGGCCGAAGCAGAGCGCGAGCGCAGGGCCAAGATCATAGCTGCTGATGGTGAATTTCAAGCAGCCCAAAAGCTGCTGGACGCTGCCTCGGTTATATCAAAAGAGCCGTCAGCTTTGCAACTTCGTTATTTGCAGACATTAAGCGAGATAGCTGTAGAAAAGAATTCTACTATCCTATTTCCCTTACCAATAGAGCTTTTAAAGGCTTTTAGCGCAGATAAGCAATAAAGCTTGAAACGACGCCGCCTTGCTATTGCGATGTCTAAAAATACAGTTGCAACAATGGATTGAGCGGTAGGCAAAAACTATACGTAGATATGGGTTCTGTCAAAAAAGTCAACAGAGAAGTCCACTGCCATGGAGTTTATAGTATCATTGCCAAAACAGGTAGGCTAAGATGCCTACCTGTTTTTTTCAGCTTTTTTAGCGCCTCCGATAACGGACGACCACTTGGCAGTGAAAGTACGCAGTGGGCTTAGTAGGGGGAACCATTACCCAAGGGGCAGATTATAACAAAGAAATACTTTTAAAATATTCTTTTGTAAAATCGAAGCACCGAACGCATGAGTATTGTTGTGTAGGACAAATCATTCTATGTTAACATAGGGAAGAACCACCTTTATAAGCTTTTTAATTAGCTCAAGCTCTTTAGAGGAACACTTGCCAAGCAGTTCATTTAGCTCTTCATCACTTTGGCTTGTGTAATTATCGTGAGGTTCGTTAACGGAAGGTTCAGCAGTAGAAATTTTACCGAAAATAAGGTAATCCAAAGAAATATGTAAACAGTTTGCTATTTTAACTAGAACTGGAAGGCTCATCTGCCTTTCGCCTCGTTCCAACTGACCAACATAATAGTCAGAAAGCCCGATAATCTCTGCAAATTCCTCTCTTGAAAGCCCAAGTTTTTTCCTTTCCTCACGTATCCTTTGACCAATTGCTTTATTATCTATTTCTTTGTTTGCCATTTTGTTCACTCCCAAGCTTATATACTCTTACTTTACCGAATTCTGCGGTGTATCTGAATTTGCAAATTGCATATTTTTATGATTGCCAATTAGCCCGTATATAATGTAAAATTATGTATAACAATTGTTGGCGAGGTGGTTATGTGGACGCCAAGACCAGCATTGAAATAGCCAAAAATTTACTCAATAACGCCATTGAGATGAATATGAGTAAAGAAATTATTTTTAAAATAAGCCAGAGGATAGACCAGTACATTGTGGAATATTATGTAAAATACGGGGGTTTAAATGGTGGAACTGAGGAAGAAAAAAATCAATAATGTGACTGCGTTCATTGTTTTAATATTGACTGACTTATCATTATGGTTTGCAATACCCTTAATGGACAAAGGATATATTTTGAATTATAGCTTAATATGGATATTTGTTGTAGTGATTCAGGTAACCGGCAAAGCATTTTTTGGAGTTTGGGTTTATAAGTTGTATAAAGAAGCATATACAGACATACTGACCGGTTTATACAACAGGAGATATTTTTATAAAAGGCTACCAAATGCTATAATGAAAATACCTTTTTCTTTGCTTCTTATCGATATCGATAACTTTAAAAGCATAAACGACACATACGGGCATGTCGTGGGGGATTTTGTATTGCGGCAATTTGCCGATATTCTGCGAAGCAAGGCAAGAAAGGATGATATTATCGCTCGCTGGGGCGGAGAGGAATTCGTGATGGCCTTGCCTCAGACTGGAGTTGATGAAGCTTTTCATATTGCAGATGCCATAAGGAAGGCAGTAGAGGGACATTATTTTTGCTGTGAGGGAGTTACGTGCAATATCACTGTAAGCATTGGCATAGCCTCAATTGACGAAAGAGCGGATATTGATGATATAGAGCAATTCTTTGTAACTGCGGATAAGGCCCTCTATAAAGCAAAGGAAAATAAAAATTATATAACGGTTACCAAACTGTAGAATTACTCTGGGATAAAAAGTGTTGGGAAATATAATATTGACAAAACTGTTCTTAGTGTATATACTGTATATAAACACTAATATGTTAATATACAGGAGTGATCGCCCGGGCATGAATATCGTTATTTCAAATTCTTCACAAGAGCCAATTTATGAGCAAATTGCAAGGCAGATTAAAAATATGATTATGCGGGGGGAACTTAGAGAAGGGGATATGCTACCCTCCATAAGAAGTTTGGCAAAGGAATTACAAATAAGCGTTATCACTACGAAAAGGGCGTATCAAGAATTAGAAAATGATGGATATATTGTAACGGTTCAAGGAAAAGGTTCTTTTGTCGCGGCTCAAAATAAAGAGCTATTGAGAGAGATGCGCTTAAAAATTGTGGAAGAAAAACTGGCGGAGGCGGTGGATGCTGCCAAAACCATAGAATTGACCCTCGAGGAAATGCAGGAAATGTTAAGAATACTTTATGAGGAGGTATAATATGGCGCCTATTTTGGAGGTCAAAGGTCTTAAAAAAGAGTTCAAGGGTTTTGCTCTAAAAAATATAAGCTTTACCAAGCAGCATCTATGTCGTACAATATGAGAAAAATTATAAAAAAAGTATTCAAAAATTCGAATTTTTATGTTATTATTTAACCGTATTGTTCGATTTATGGGCGGTATCATCCCACTGTAGATATAATATTTTTACATTAACTGAAAAAATTATTAATTTTCAAAAGGAGATAAGATAGCCGTGAGTAAAGTAAGGCGAATATTCGTAGAAAAAAAGAAAGGTTTTGATATCGAAGCACAAGCGCTTTACAGGGATTTAAAGTACAACCTGGGGATAAAAGGCCTTAAGTATGTCAGGGTCATAAACCGATATGATGTGCAGGGACTCTCTGATGAAGAATACATGGCGTGCAGGAACACCATATTTTCGGAGCCCCCGGTGGATGTGGTGTACGATGAGGAGTTGCCTTTGAGGGATGGCGAGCAGGCCTTTGCCATAGAGTATCTGCCGGGGCAGTACGACCAGAGGGCTGATTCGGCCAGCCAGTGCATACAGCTTTTGACCAGGGGCGAGAGGCCTCTATGTCGTACGGCTAAGGTTATCGTTTTGAGCGGCAATATCTCAGAGGAAGAGCTTGAAAAAATAAAGAGCTACTGCATAAACCCCATCGAATGCAGGGAAGCGTCTTTCGAAAAGTTTGAATCGCTTGAGGTTGAAGTTGAACTCCCGGCCGATGTGGAAGTCATACAGGGATTTACTGGATGGGATAAGGATGAGCTAGCCGAATTTATAGAGGCCAGGGGCTTTGCCATGTCCTTGGAGGACATTGAGTTTTGCCAGAATTATTTCAAAAACGTGGAGAGGCGCGACCCTACCATAACCGAGCTTCGCATGCTGGATACCTACTGGTCTGACCATTGTCGCCATACCACATTTTTAACGAAGATTGAGGACATTACAATTGAGGATGGTAAGTATACCCGTCCGATAAAAGCTGCACTTGAAAGCTATCTGGATTCCAGAAAGTTCATCTACGGGGACAAAGAACAAGATAGAGATATTTGCCTTATGGACATAGCCACCATTGCCATGAAGGAGCTTAAAAAGAAGGGCATGCTGGATGACCTGGAGGAATCTGATGAGGTAAACGCCAGCAGCATTGTGGTTGACGTGGACATAAACGGCGAAAAACAGCAGTGGCTTGTGATGTTCAAAAACGAGACGCATAATCATCCTACCGAGATAGAGCCCTTTGGCGGGGCGGCCACCTGCCTTGGGGGGGCCATAAGGGACCCCCTGGCGGGAAGGGCTTATGTCTATCAGGCAATGAGGATCACGGGAAGCGGCGATCCCACGATTCCTGTTGAGAAGACCCTCCCAGGGAAGCTGCCGCAGCGCAAGATAACCACGGTGGCTGCTCAAGGATTCAGCTCGTACGGCAATCAGGTGGGACTTGCCACCGGACAGGTGGCCGAAATATACGACGAGGGATATGTGGCAAAGAGGATGGAGCTGGGGGCGGTGATCGGTGCCGCACCAAGGCACAATGTAGTGAGGGGAAAGCCTGAACCGGGCGATGTCGTAATACTTCTCGGCGGAAGGACTGGCCGTGACGGGTGCGGCGGTGCTACCGGCTCGTCCAAGGAGCACGATGAACAGTCGCTGGTAAAGTCGGGTGCCGAGGTACAAAAGGGGAATCCGCCCACCGAGAGGAAGATCCAGAGGCTTTTCAGGAATCCTTCGGTGAGCCGGCTTATCAAGAAGTGCAACGACTTTGGCGCCGGCGGCGTGGTAGTAGCTATAGGCGAGCTGGCCGATGGCCTTGAGATAAACCTGGATGCCATACCTAAAAAGTATGAGGGGCTGGACGGCACAGAGCTGGCCATATCCGAGTCCCAGGAGAGGATGGCGGTGCTGGTATCGCCCAAGGATGTAGACAAGTTTATCTCAACTGCAACTGAGGAAAACCTGGAAGCTACACCCGTGGCACGCGTTACCAGTGAATCCCGGGTGAGGATATGGTGGCGGGGGAAGCTCATAGTGGATATAAGCAGGGAGTTTTTGAACACCAACGGAGTCAAAAGGAAGAGCAGGGCGGTTGTATCAGCGCCTCATGAGAGATATAACTTCTTTGAACAGTTACGTCAAGAGGTAGCGATGTGCAATGTCGATATAAAGAAGGCATGGCTCAACAACCTTGAGAGGCTCGACGTTTGCAGCCAAAAGGGATTGGTTGAGAGGTTTGACAGCACCATAGGTGCCGGGACGGTGCTTCTGCCCTTTGGCGGGAAATATCAATTGAGCCCTGCCGAAGGTATGGTGGCCAAGATACCGGTGCTGGAAGGGGATACTACCACCGGCACCATCATGACCTTCGGATATAATCCCGCCCTGGCCAAGTGGAGCCCCTTCCACGGTGCCATCTTCGCCATTGTGGAGGCCGTTTCAAAGGTGTGCGCTTTGGGAGGGGATTGGCGCCGCATAAGGTTTACCCTTCAAGAATATTTTGGTAAACCGGGGGAGGATCCAGCAAAATGGGGGAAACCTCTGGCGGCGGTGTTGGGAGCGTATTATGCTCAAATAAGGCTGGGGTTGCCCTCTATTGGAGGCAAGGACAGCATGTCGGGAACCTTCAAGGACATGGACGTTCCTCCTACCCTAGTGGCATTTGCGGTGGATATCGTCGACGTAAATAATGTGATTTCCGCCGAATTTAAAAAGGCGGGTAGCAAGGTCGTTTTGGTGCCGCTTAAGAGGGATTGCAATGGCTTGCCGGATTTTGAGCAGCTTAAAGATAACTACACCAGGATCCATTCTCTCGTAAAATCCGGCAAGGTCTTGGCTGCTTGTGCTGTAAAGGCGGGCGGCATCGCTGAAGCCATAAGCAAGATGTGCTTCGGCAACATGATGGGCTTTGCGTTTGAAAGGGTAGATGATTTAAGCGCGCTTTTCAGGCCTGATTACGGATCCATCATCCTCGAGGTTTCCAAAGATGAGGACCTGACAAGCTTGTTTGGCGGCATAGAGTACAGGCTGCTGGGCTATACCCAGGAAAATCCCGAAATAAGGGTAAATGGGGTGAGCATAAGCTTACAAGAGGCTTTAGAAAGCTGGGAAAAACCGCTGGAGGATGTATTTCCTACCAGGCTTCATGAGGAGGCCGAGCCTCAAGATAATCCCGATATGGGTCTGTTTACGCGGGGCATACACCGCAAACCTAAAATCAAGGTTGCAAGGCCCAGGGTGTTTATACCGGTATTTCCCGGGACAAACTGCGAGTACGATACTGCCAGGGCATTTGAAAAGGCAGGTGCTGTGGTGGATGTCTTTGTGATAAGGAATCTGACTCCGCACGATATAGATGAATCGATAGAGGAGATGGTAAAGCGTATAGATAATTCGCAGATCATAGCTCTGCCGGGGGGGTTCAGCGGAGGGGATGAACCAGACGGTTCGGGCAAGTTTATAGCCACTACCTTTAGGAATCCGTATATAAAGGAAGCGGTTATGAGGCTTTTGAAGCAAAGAGACGGGCTTATCTTAGGTATATGCAATGGTTTCCAGGCCCTTATAAAGCTAGGGCTGGTGCCATACGGAGAGATAAGAGATATGACCGAGGATAGTCCAACCCTTACATTCAATACCATAGGTCGACATGTATCGCGTATGGTGTATACCAAAGTGGTGTCCAACCTTTCACCATGGTTTTCCAAGGTAAAGCCGGGGGATATTCATGTGATACCCGTATCCCACGGCGAGGGCAGGTTTATTGCCCCGCCCGATAAGATAGCACAGCTGTTTAAGAGTGGACAGGTGGCCACTCAATATGTGGACTTTGAAGGAAAACCCACTTATGATATACGCTTTAATCCCAACGGTTCAGCCATGGCTATAGAAGGCATAACCAGCCCTGATGGCCGTGTGCTGGGTAAGATGGGCCATTCGGAGAGGATAGGTACCAGCGTTGCTAAAAATATACCGGGCGAGAAGGACCAGAGGATATTTGAGGCCGGCGTTGAATACTTCATGTAAGGCGAGACAAATTTGCTCTTGTATGAGGGCTGATAATGTTATAAGATAAAATGGTGTAAAACGTTATGATGAAACATTGAGTTGTGACACAGCCAGAATTTATGCTCAGGCAGTTTGGGGATATGGAGGAAATATATGGTTGCCATTATAGATTACGGAATGGGCAACTTGCGAAGCGTTCAAAAAGCATTTGAATACGTGGGCTGTCAAGCGGTGGTCACGCACGACCCACGGGTAATCTTAAATGCCAGCCATGTGGTGCTGCCGGGGGTTGGAGCATTTGGAGATGCCATTGGAAATTTGGAGAGAGCTGGCCTTATAGACACCATATACAGGGTTGTAGAGAGCGGTAGGCCATTGCTTGGGATTTGCCTTGGCCTTCAGCTGTTGTTTGAGAGGAGCTATGAAGGAGGGGCCTTCAAGGGGTTAGCGCTGTTGCCGGGGGAGGTAAAAAGGCTTCCTGAGGAGCTTAACATAAAGATACCCCATATGGGATGGAATGAGCTAAAGTACAAAGAGAGTCCCGTATTTGAAGGGTTAAATGACCCATGTTTTGTCTATTTTGTTCATTCATACTATGTTGAGGCAAAGGTCCACCAGTATGTCATAGGGACTACATTTTATGGAATTGACATAGCGGTGGCGGTCAACAAGGACAACATATACGGGCTTCAATTTCATCCCGAGAAAAGCGGGGTAGAAGGCCTGAAGATGCTTAGGAATTTTGCAAGGCTTAAGTAAGGGAATATAATGTAGTAATTGGTTATGAAAACGGCCGGGATGCCCCTTGTCCATTTGCAAGGAAGGCAAATTGCTGGTATTTCCGATGGGATTGCCTGGAAGGTGTGAATTTGCTATAAGTTGAGCCTGAGGAGGATTTGCGGAGTTTTGCTTTGAAGGTATCATTCCGCAAGTATCCATTGAGATGGGGACGGTTCAATAATGGGATGCCGAAAGTGCATTGATGGTATAAGCAAGAATGCGTACAAGAATATGGTGGGTGATGTCGGTAATATGCTTACAAAGCGCATAATTCCTTGCTTGGATGTTGATGGCGGAAGGGTGGTCAAGGGTACAAACTTCGTCAACCTAAGGGATGCCGGAGATCCGGTTGAAATAGCAAGGCTGTACGACCAGGCCGGCGCCGATGAGCTGGTGTTTCTCGACATTACCGCATCGGCCGAAGCCCGTAACATAATGCTGGATGTGGTGACTAGGACCGCCGAGCAGGTTTTTATTCCGCTGACGGTGGGTGGCGGTATACGCAGCCTCTCGGATTTCCGAGACATACTCAAGGCCGGTGCCGATAAGGTCTCCATAAACTCTGCAGCCGTGCGCAACCCTGGCCTTATAGAGGAAGCGGCTTCAAAGTTCGGCAGCCAGTGCGTTGTGGTAGCCATAGATGCCAAGAGGCGACAGGATGGCACGGGATGGGATGTTTACATCAACGGTGGAAGGATAAACACCGGCAAGGATGCTGTCGAGTGGGCAGTAGAAGTTGAAAAAAGAGGTGCCGGAGAGATACTGTTGACCAGCATGGATGCCGATGGTACCAAGGATGGGTATGATATAGCTCTGACTAGAGCCGTAACGCAAGCGGTCAACATACCCGTTATTGCATCAGGCGGCGCAGGCCGGTTGGAGCATTTCTACGATGTGATAGTGCAGGGAGGGGCCGATGCCGTCCTGGCGGCTTCTCTGTTTCACTATAGAGAGCTGACAATTGCTCAGGTAAAGGACTATCTGGTCGAAAGAGGTATACCCGTCAGAAGATAGGCGTTATGTTGATATGGCTGTTGCGTTGTTGATGAAATTGGGGTAAACTCGATGTATTGAAGCAAAAGGGAATGAGTAATATGATAACCCAAAAAGCGTTTTGAGAAATCCATGCTTATGCAAGCGGTTTTCGCTTGCTCTCGTTTTTGGATTTAAAGTTATTATTAAAGTTGCTAATTTTTTAGCAAAATAGTTCTTGTAGGGTAAAATATAAGGCTTTATCAGAGGGCTGCATAGTTACTTTACAAATCTTTACGAGAGAAAGGGGTATTTGGTTTGAAGCATGAAGTAGTGGCTATACTGGACTTTGGAGGGCAGTACAGCCAGCTCATTGCCAGGCGGGTAAGGGAAGCGGGGGTATACTGCGAGATACTGCCCTTTAATGTCTCCATTGACAGGATAAAAGGCTTGAACCCCAAAGGGATTATATTCACGGGAGGGCCTGCGTCGGTTACCGAGCCTGACTCGCCTTTTTGCCATCCTGGCGTGTTGGAGCTGGGCGTGCCCGTGCTGGGAATATGCTACGGGATGCAGCTCATGAGCGTCATGCTCGGTGGTGAGGTTGCCCGGGCCGAGCAAAGGGAGTATGGCAAAACCGAGATAACGCTTGATCCCACCAGCCAACTCTTTTATGGCCTGGAGGAGCGGACTGTAAGCTGGATGAGCCATACCTATTATGTGAGCAAGCCGCCGGAAGGCTTTAGAGTTACAGCAAGGTCGGCCAATTGTCCTGCGGCCGCCATGGAAGATCCGCAGAGGAAGCTGTATGCCGTGCAGTTTCATCCCGAAGTGGAACATACGCCCAGGGGAAAGGATATGATCAAAAACTTCCTGTTCAAGATATGCGGCTGCTCCGGCGACTGGAAGATTTCGTCCTTCATCGAGGATGCTGTTGAGGAAATACGCCAAAAGGTAGGCGATGCATCGGTGCTGTGTGCCCTGTCGGGCGGCGTGGATTCTTCGGTGGCGGCACTACTGGTGCATAAAGCTGTTGGGGACAGGCTCACCTGTATTTTTGTTGACCACGGGCTTTTGAGAAAGAATGAGGCTGACCAGGTTGAGAATGTATTTAAGCACAGGTTCAATATGAATTTTATAAGGATAGATGAATCTGACAGGTTCCTTGCCAGACTGGCTGGCGTAGTTGACCCCGAGAAGAAGAGAAAGATTATCGGCGAGGAGTTCATAAGGGTTTTCGAGGAAGAGGCCAGAAAGCTGGGAAAGATTGACTATCTGGTGCAGGGTACCATATACCCCGACGTAATAGAGAGCGGTACGGGAAATGCCGCGGTGATAAAGAGCCATCACAACGTTGGCGGGCTGCCGGTTGATATAGAGTTCAAGGGGATTATCGAACCGCTGAGAAGCCTTTTCAAGGACGAGGTAAGGAAGGTGGGAAGGGAGCTGGGACTTCCCGAAGAAATAGTTTCGAGGCAGCCTTTCCCGGGCCCAGGCTTGGCAGTAAGGGTAATAGGCGAGGTTACGAGGGAGAAGCTCGAGATCCTCAGGGAAGCCGACCATATATTCCGTGAGGAAATCGATAAGGCCGGGCTGTCAAAAGACATAAGCCAGTATTTCGCAATACTCACCGGCATGAAGACGGTGGGCGTCATGGGAGATGAGAGGACATACGATTACGTTGTGGCGCTGAGGGCGGTTGTGACCACCGACTTTATGACGGCGCATTGGGCAAGAATACCCTACGATGTGCTGGAAAGGGTATCTACCCGGATTGTAAACGAGGTAAAAGGCGTAAACAGGGTGGTTTACGATATCACCACCAAACCCCCTGCCACAATTGAGTGGGAATAACGGCAATAAGCCCTGTAAGACCTTGGAAGGTTTACAGGGCTTGTTTTGCTTATGCCATACGTTTATCCATTATGCACCTGCATACCGATGTGTATAGATCCTTCTTCGCCACTTTTTAAATATCCTACAATTATCTGATTTAGGCGCGGATATTCTCCTATGTCTTCCTGCGTTCTTACTAAGATTTCATTTTCGATAACGGCTACTATCTTTGCACCCCTTATATTTTCGTTCAGCCCG
>JAMNZI010000170.1 GCA_023622385.1 Bacillota bacterium
CCATAATGATGGAGGCATGGCGGTTGCCAATTCTATAGTTGCGGTGGAGCAGGGGGCTGTGCAGGTACAGGGGACTGTAAACGGATATGGCGAGCGATGCGGAAATGCGAATTTATGTACCATTATACCTAACCTTCAGCTTAAACTTGGTTTACCTTGCATTCCGGGAGAAAAGATGACAGAACTGACATCCATGTCCCGCTATATAAGTGAACTGGCCAATATGGCGCCCAACGAGCGGGATCCGTATATAGGCAACTGCGCCTTTGCCCATAAAGGTGGTATGCACATTGATGCCATACTCAAGAATCCGGCCTCCTTTGAGCATATTTCCCCTGAGATGGTGGGGAATGAGCGGAGAATTTTGATGTCCGAGGTAGCCGGACGGAGTACGGTGCTAAACAAGATCCAGAAAATAGCGCCGTGGGTTACCAAATCATCTCCTGAAACGCAAAAGATAGTAGATGAGCTCAAGCGATTGGAGCACGAAGGCTATCAGTTTGAGGGGGCCGAAAGTTCCTTTGAACTATTGATTAGAAGGGCTCTGGGCAAAGACCATAAATTCTTTGATGTAAAGGATTTTCGTGTGCTGTGTGAAGAACACTGGCAGGGTGATTACAGTGCTTCAGCCATAATAAAAGTAAGAGTAAATGGCGTTGAAGAGGTAACGGCTGCTGAGGGGGATGGTCCGGTAAATGCACTGGACAGAGCCCTGCGAAAAGCTTTGGAGTTCTTTTATCCTCAGCTTAAGAAAATGCGTCTCACGGACTATAAAGTCAGGGTGTTGGATACCTCCAGGGCTACTGCAGCCAAGGTAAGAGTTCATATTGAATCAACCGATGGTGAAAGGGTGTGGGGGACTGTAGGTGTTTCTACTAATATTATAGAAGCAAGCTGGAATGCGTTGATTGATTCGATAGAATATTTTCTCTATAATGAAATGGGGATGTAGGAAGGGGCTGAAACAGATGGGAATGACCATGACGCAAAAGATACTTGCTGCCCATGCCGGCCTGGACAAAGTCGAGGCCGGGCAGCTTATAATGGGCAAACTGGATTTGGTTTTGGGGAATGATATAACTGCCCCCGTCGCTATCCGTGAATTTAAGCGGATGGGGGCACAAACGGTCTTTGACAGAAAAAAGGTAGCTCTGGTTCCTGACCACTTTACGCCCAATAAGGATATTAAGTCAGCTGAACAATGCAGGGTTTTGAGAGAATTCGCTTATGATATGGATTTAGAGAACTATTTTGAAGTTGGGCAGATGGGTGTGGAACATGCATTAATCCCCGAAAAAGGCCTGGTGGTACCGGGGGATGTGGTAATCGGCGCTGATTCTCATACCTGCACCTATGGGGCTTTAGGTGCTTTTTCAACCGGTGTGGGAAGCACGGACATGGCAGCCGGAATGGCTACCGGCCAGGCATGGTTTAAGGTGCCCGAGGCTATTAAGTTTATTCTCAAAGGTCGCCTTGGCAAATGGGTCAGCGGTAAGGACGTTATACTTCATATCATCGGTATGATAGGCGTTGACGGTGCGCTGTATCAGTCTATGGAATTTGTCGGAGAGGGTTTAAACTGTCTGTCGATGGATGACCGCTTTACGATTGCCAATATGGCAATAGAAGCCGGAGCAAAGAACGGGATATTTCAGGTAGACGATACCACCATAGAGTATGTAAAAGGGCATTCGGACAGAGAATACAAAATTTATGAAGCTGATGAAGATGCCGGGTATAGAAAGGTTTATGAAATAGATCTGTCGTCAATTACGCCAACTGTTGCGTTTCCCCATTTGCCCGAGAATGTGAGAACTTTTGATCAGATAGATGATATTCCGATTCATCAGGTGGTCATAGGCTCATGTACTAACGGGCGTTTAGGGGATTTAAGAATTGCCGCCCAAATATTGAAGGGTCAGAAAGTTCATCCGCGCGTACGGGTGATTGTGATACCTGCTACGCAGAAGATATATCTTGATGCTTTACGGGAAGGTCTTCTGGAGATCTTTATCGAAGCCGGTGCAGTTGTCAGTACACCGACCTGCGGACCCTGTCTGGGTGGCCATATGGGTATCCTTGCAAAAGGAGAGAGGGCCGTTGCTACCACCAACCGAAACTTTGTAGGGCGAATGGGGCATCCCGAGAGTGAGGTGTACCTGGCCAGTCCGGCGGTGGCTGCTGCCTCGGCCATAACCGGGAAAATTTCTTCTCCTGAGGAGGTAGTGAAATGATTGAAGGAAAAGCTATCAAATATGGAAACAATGTGGATACCGATGTTATTATT
>JAMNZI010000160.1 GCA_023622385.1 Bacillota bacterium
GCCGCCGCCTTGGCCGGCAATGGCGGCTCCACCATGGCCTTATAACCCCGCTTGCTAATAACCCCGGCCAACTCATCAATCGCTTTCCTGGCACTAGGATACTCCACATAATGCGCCGAATACCTGGCTACCCCTTTAGGGAATTCATCGAGGTACGGCAAATAAGGGTGGACGGCCACCACAATGGCTCTGGCATCTGGCATCAAATCCTGCGGATAAGGGGTCAGCCTGCCTAAAACTCTTTCCGCTTTGCTATCTGCCTTTATCCGCACTTCAACTGCCCGGTACCACGGGTCAAAGGGCTGTGCGTCGGTAATGCCTATAACAGGAAATCCTAAGCGTTTGCCCTGCTTTATAAGCTCCGCCTTCAGAATATTCAGGTTTTCCACAACAGCTGCTCCTTTTTGAGCAATCTTGCATCTGCCCGATTATACAATCAAGCCTATCCGCTCGTATACTTTTTTGAGGGTCTGGGATGCTACGCTCGATGCCTTCTGAGCCCCTTCTTTCATCAATGTCACCAGATACCCCTCATCTTTCATAAGCTCATGGTATCGCTGCTGAATTGGCTTTAAAGCTTCCACCACGCATTCACCCACGGCCTTTTTGAAGTCACCATATCCCTTGCCCTCGAATTCCCCTTCAATTTCCTCATAGGTTTTACCAGTAATGGCGGCATATATATTCATCAGATTGCTTATGCCCGGTTTGTTTTCTTCGTCATATTTTATTTCCCTTCCAGAGTCGGTAACGGCTCTCTTAAACTTCTTTATTATTACATCGGGCTCATCTAGTAAGGAGATATAGGCATTGGGATTTTCATCGGATTTTGACATCTTCTTGGTAGGATCCTGGAGGCTCATCACCCTGGCAGCCACCTTGGGAATATACACTTCCGGCACGACAAACACATCGCCATAAAGGCTGTTAAACCTCTGGGCTATATCCCTCGTCAGCTCCAGATGTTGCTTTTGGTCCTCGCCTACCGGAACGAGATGGGTTTGATACAGCAATATGTCAGCCGCCATGAGCACCGGATATGTGAACAATCCTGCATTGATATTGTCCTTGTGCTTCCTGGATTTCTCCTTAAACTGGGTCATCCGGCTCAGCTCACCTATGTAAGCATAACAGTTCAAAATCCACGCCAGCTCGGCATGGGCGCTTACATGCGATTGGACGAACAGCGTGTTCTTGTTCACATCAAGGCCGCACGCCATATACAGCGCAAACAGGGCCAAGCTTCTGTGACGGAGCTCCTCAGGATCCTGTCGTACCGTCAAGGCATGGAGATCCACTATGCAATAAAAGCAATCGTATTCGTCTTGAAGCGATACCCAGTTTTTAATAGCCCCAAGATAATTACCAAGGGTAAGATTGCCCGAAGGCTGTACACCGCTAAAAATCCTCTTCTTTTGTACCACCACTTAATCATCCTCTCCGTCGAATAATAATATCACATATAATAAACCTGTTCATTCCCTTGCCGGCTCTATAGCCTTTATAATTACAACATCCCCTTTTCCTCAAGATAACGCCTCAATTTTCTCACATCTTCCAGATATACCTCTTTCAACTGCGGGCGGTATATTATGCTGGCAGGGTGATACAGCGGGAAAAGGGTCATCCTTATTCCTCCTTCGCCCACCGCTATGTCGATGGGCGTACCGTGGACCTTCCCTATAGAAACCTTATTGTCATCGGTCAACACCCTAAGGGGTATATTGCCCAGACTCACCACCAGCACCGGACGAATGATGAGGAGCTCCTTATAGAGCAAGCCTCGACAAAGCTCTATCTCCTCCTTGTTGGGCGGACGATTGGATAGGCGGCCACTTGCCGGATCCACCTTGGTAGGCCTAAATTTAACAGCATTGGTGATGTAGATATCCTCCCGCTTTATGCCCAGTATGTTCAAGAATTCGTTGAGGTTTTGGCCAGCCTGTCCCACAAAAGGCCTTTGCTGCACTACTTCCTGCTGCCCGGGCGCCTCACCTACCAGAACCAACGGTGCATCCGGGTTGCCCTCGCCAAACACCAAAATCTTCTCTTCATCTTTGTATATCTCTCTAAAAAAAGAGATGCTCTCCTGTTTCAACTTCTGGAGCTGTTTGTCTTTTTGCTTAGATTTATTGCTTGGCACTCTCACATCTCCTTTGGAACGGATTGTTTCTATTTAAAAAATATTTTTGGCTACGGCTTTAACCCTAATTCGCGTAACTTATCCCTTATTTTTTTGAAATCCTCCCATGCATCATATTTTTTAGCAGGATCTCTTAGCAGCGCAGCAGGATGATAAGTAGCCATCAGCCAGTAGCCCTTCCTCTCAAACCATTGTCCGCGTATGCTGGTTATGGAAGCATTTCTGTCTATTACGTAGTGCATGGCCGTGGCACCCAAACACACTATTATCCGCGGGCGCACAAGATAAACCTGCCTCCTTAAATAAGGCAGGCAGCTCTCGGCCTCGCTCTCGCGCGGCACCCTGTTGCCGGGTGGACGACACTTTACAACGTTGGCTATATACACCTCTTCCCTTTTAAGCCCAATGGCAGCTATCATCTTATCGAGAAGTTGCCCAGCTCTACCGACAAACGGCCTCCCAGTCAAATCCTCGTCCCGCCCGGGCCCTTCACCGATAAACATCAAATCAGCATTAGGATTCCCTTCACCCGGGACGGCATGGGTCCGGGTTTCGCATAGATTACATTTTTGACATGTCTGCACAGCCCGTATTAGCTGCTTCCATAGCATCTCGGTATCCACAGCATCCATAAAGCAAAAGCCCCTTTGTCTCGTTTATATCAATTTGGCAGGAAAACGTCATGTTCCTTGTGAAATATTTATCCTTCCTTTCATTATAATATAACTTCGTATATAACTTCAACCTTCCAAGCTATCGAATATACATAGGCCAAAGTTCATAGACAGCGCGATATCCATTCAATAACGGATCCATCCAGCGCTTCAATGGATATACAACTTACCTATCTGCAATACCGGGCTACGACAGCCAATCAGCCAAACCTTCACAACAAAAATATAACAACCAGATGTGAAATTTGTAACGTAATTAATTTCATTTGTCAAAAAATTTACAATTATTAAATAAAAAATAATCTTCTTTTTGCCTTGGTCTATGGTATAATGATAGTACAGAATATATGGAAAATCAAGTGCAAACCGCATCTTTGAGAAAGGAGGTCCTTCAATGTGCAAATATGCCTCCAAGTGTACATTGTGCAACAGGACGGTAGAGGTTCACACTGAGCAACAAGATATGAATACTGTAGAAATAAAAATTTCATCTGACTGTCCCAACCTTCAACCTCTGATAAATAGACTCATTTGTTTGGACGCTATATATGAAGTAATAGCCTCCAAAGAACAGTCCTTCCTGTACGGATTGCTTAAACAACACCACAAGCAAATAGAAGGCTGCACAGTATACGAGATGATAAAAGATTTCATAGGACAAAATTTAGGCCGTTATTATGAGTTGGCCTGATATAGGTCCCTAAAAGCCAAGATCAAACCAAAAACAAAAAAGCACGCATGAGAGAACGAGCTCCATACGTGCTTTTTTGTATTCTATCGAGCTTATGCCTCACCGCAAAGCTCAAGCAGCCTGTTCCATCTCCTATCCACTTCTTTTTGGATCTCTTCAATCAATCCCTCATTTTCCTTGGTGAACAGATGACGGAACCTGGCCTGAGGCTTTAGATACTCTACCACAGGCAACTTGTTCTTAGGCTTATAGTTCAATATGAACTTGCCCTCAACCACCTCGTATAGAGGCCATACGCAGGTCTCTATAGCCAACCTCACAATCTCCATCAATTGCGGAGTGTTGTACCTCCACCCGCGTGGACAGGGCGCCAATACGTTCAAAAACGCCGGCCCTGGAGTATAGATGGCCTTCTCGGCCTTCTCGTAGAGGTCCTTCAGGTTCCTAAAAGGAGCACTCTGAGCCACATATGGGATGTTGTGAGAAGCCATTATCATGGTCAAATCCTTCTTAAACTGCACCTTGCCGGGTATAGCGCTGCCAGCAGGCGAAGTAGTGGTATCGGCATATTTAGGCGTGGACGAAGACCTCTGTATACCCGTGTTCATATAGGCCTCATTGTCGTAACAGACATATACCATATCATGGCCTCTTTCCATGGCCCCGGAAAGAGCCTGAAAACCTATATCATAAGTGCCACCGTCCCCACCAAATGCGATGAACTTGGTGGTACCCTTAACCTTGCCAACCTTGGCCAGCGCACGATATGCAGCCTCAGCCCCCGAAACGGTGGCAGCGGCATTCTCAAATGCACTGTGGATAAATGAATCCTTCCAGGCGGTGTAAGGATACAAGCAGGTAGAAACTTCAAGGCAACCTGTGGCTACTCCAACGACTGCGTGGTCTTCGGGCTTCAAAGCTCTAAGCACAGTCCTTACCACGATAGGGGCGCCGCACCCTGCACACATCCTGTGCCCGCCAGTGATACGTTCCTCTTTTTCGGTCAAAGCCTTAAGATTGTATGCCACCTTACACACCTCCTATTCTCTTACGCCCAGATAATTGAAGGTCGATTTTACCTCGCCGGTCCTTACAATCTCCAGCAGGTCCTGATACACCGTCATAATCTCATCAGTACGCACATCGCGGCCACCCAGACCATATATATAGCTTACAGCCTTGGTATCTCTCGCATAATCAAACATGGCGCTCCTTACCTCTGTGAACAAAGGACCACCTGCTGTCGAGAAGCTGTCAGCCTTGTCCATAATGGCCACGGCTTTCAAATGCGACAGAGCCTTGCCCAGCTCCTCAAACGGGAATGGGCGGAATACCCTCATCTTGATCAAACCGGCCTTGACGCCCTGCTTGCGCAGCTCGTTGACCACAAACTTGGCGGTACCGGCCGTGGAGTTCATTATGACAATGGCCACTTCAGCATCTTCCATCTTGTATTCCTCAAAATATCCGTACTTTCTGCCGGTCAGCTTCTCAAACTCCTGTGCGACCTCCAGGATTACCCTCTTTGCATTCTTCATGGCCTCTGCCTGTGCCCGCTTGTGTTCAAAGTAGTACGCGGGCATATCCAAGGGACCCATGGAAATAGGGTTATCCTTATCCAGCAAATAATGCTCAGGCTTGTATTCTCCAATAAATGCTTTAACCTTCTCATCTTCGAGAAGCTCTATATTCTCAACCGCGTGGCTGGTGATAAATCCGTCGTAACACACCATCACGGGTAACTGTACATCTTTGTGCTCAGCGATACGAATAGCCTGGATCAGGTTATCATAAGCCTCCTGGTTGTTTTCGCAGTATAGCTGAATCCAGCCTGAATCCCTAGCCCCCATGCTATCGCTGTGGTCATTGTGAATGTTGATGGGGCCAGACAAAGCTCTGTTTATAACCGACATGACGATGGGCAAACGCAGCGAAGCAGCTATATACAGCATCTCCCACATGAGCGCCAAGCCCTGCGAAGAAGTAGCCGTCATGGTTCTGGCACCCGCCGCCTCGGCACCTATACATGCGCTCATGGCGCTGTGCTCTGACTCAACGGCCACAAACTCGGTGTGTACCTGGCCATTGGCAACAAACTGAGAAAAGTATTGAGGCACTTCTGTTGATGGCGTAATAGGAAATGCCGCCACGACATCGGGATCGATCTGGCGCATGGCCACAGCTATCGCTTCGTTACCGCTCAACTTATCCTTGATTGCCATTTCCACATCCCCCTCCCTTACTCTTCTTCAACAAAATCTATGGCTTTAAACGGACATACCTCTACGCAGATTCCACAACCCTTGCAGTGGTCAAAGTCAAAGTCCTTCCTCTTGCCATTCTCGACGGGAATAGCCATATCAGGGCACACCGGCCAGCACAGCAAACACTGCTTGCACTTATCTGGAAGCCACACCGGCCTCATGGAACGCCAGTCACCGGTCCTAAAGTCCTCTGCATTACCGGCATCTACGATATGTCCACCCTGCGGAAACTCTCTCCATGACATGTCCTCATTTACGTTCATCTTGCGCTCTTTGGTCATAGCCCCTTCACCTCCTGCATGGCCCGCTTGAGAGCCCTCATGTTCCCATCTATCACATGGGGTTTAGTAGCAAACTTATGATGGAATGACTTCTCCATAGCTTTAATAAAAGCATCCTCATCCATCAACTTGGTAATCTTTGCAATGGCACCCAGCATAGGCACGTTGGGGAAGTAACGCCCCAGCTCCTCCACCGATATCTTTCTGGCATCGATGGTGTAAATCTTGCCCTCAAAGCCTCTCAATAGTGGCCTGAACTCTTCAGGGTCCTTAGCTGAATTTATCACTATAGCTCCATCCTTTTTTAGTCCGGCCGTCACATCTACAGCCAAAACCAGCGTCTCGTCCACCACTATAACGTAGTCGGGCTCATAAATATTGGAATGTATGGTAATTGGCTCGTCGCTGATGCGGTTATAGGCGGTAATGGGCGCCCCCATTCGCTCCGGACCATATTCCGGGAACCCTTGCACATACTTACCGGTGTCAAAAGCAGCTTCGGCCAGCAAGAGAGATGCGGTTTTGGCACCTTGTCCCCCTCTGCCGTGCCAGCGAATCTCTATCATCCTACCCATTTAAAGATTTCCTCCTTTCATTTTACAATGCATAATTCCTTAAATTTACAGCATCTGTATTAGTACAAGCAGCAAAAAATAAAATTGTATCATAACAGATGCTTGGATACAACTATAACAGTTCCACAAAACCCATTGTTATAAATACTTTATGGGCATATAACACTAATCAGATTAATTATAACAGATGAGTTTCCCACTGTCAACAAAATATAAAAATAAACACAAAGGGGATGAATTATATGAGATGGGATGTGGCTTGCCAAAAAGGAATGAAAAATCAAAGCAAAATGAACTGCAAAACCAATATGAGGATAATCCCAGGAATTCCTAGAAAACCCACAATCAGTGCGGTAACTGGATTTATGGCCACCGTAACGCCAATTAGCCCCCCCACCAGGTTTAACAGCCATAATATAATGCCACCGATAATGGCGTTGTATATCAATTTGAGGATGACTTTAAGCGGCACCAGCAAAAACCATCCCACAACATACAGTAGCACCAGGCCAGCGGCATAAGCTAATATTACCTCCCACGGAATTGCCCCCGGCATATCCATCACATCCTGATCAAAATTTGATAGCAAACATGCTCAAACATAAATTGCCGACACTCTATAATATGATGCTAATCCAATTTATATGACAATTGGGGCAACAATACATCCGCTGGTCAGGCCATCCTATATGGTCGAATAGTGGCCACAAAATCATCGGTAGCAGCTTTCGATGCTTTACTGATTAAAATATTGTAAAGTTTGTATACCCTCAATACCCCTCAGCCTAGCTTGCTTGAGCATATACATGTATTTTTTTCTGGCAGCTTCCATGTTGTATATGGCATAATCCACCAATTCGGGTTCGCTCACGCTATTGAAATAATTTTGTGCATTTATCCACTCAGCATGCGCCTGATTGACGGCCCGCAATATGTCAAAGTATTCTTGATCATAAGATGAATCGTTATGGCGTGTATCTAAAAGATTTAGTATCCGTATTTTCATGCATCTCCCTCCACTGCGCCCATTTTTTATATATTATTGCCATATTTTCTCATGATTATCCCTCCTAGGGCGCAGCAGAATACCCCTGCAATAAAAATGAAAAAGGACGAGATATGCTTCTCGTCCTTTTGGCTTGCCCATGCCCATTATCAATAGGGCTCCACAAATACCTCGAAATATCCTTGTGGATGAGCGCAGGCCGGGCATTTTGCCGGAGCGCTTGTGCCCTCATGTATATATCCGCAGTTGCTGCATTTCCATTTAATGACTGTATCCTTCTTGAACACTTTGTCATTCTCTATGTTCTCAAGTAACTTTCTATATCTCCTCTCATGGTTTTGCTCGCTTACACTAACCCTTCTGAACACCTCTGCGATCTCCGGGAAGCCCTCTTCATCAGCAACCCTGGCAAACTCAGGATAGAGGTCGGCCCACTCCTCGTGTTCACCGTTGGCAGCAGCAAGCAGGTTGGCCTTGGTATCTCCCAGCGCAACGGGATAGGATGCAGAGGTTATCTCCACCATCTCGCCGTTGAAGCTTTCATTGAGGAATTGGAAGAACCTCTTGGCATGCTCCTTTTCATGGTCTGCCGTCTCCAGGAATATGTTGGCTATCTGTACGTAGCCCTCCTTCTTGGCTACAGAGGCATAATAAGTATACCTGTTCCTTGCCTGTGCCTCACCAGCAAATGCTTTTAATAAATTCTCAGCAGTCTTGGTACCTTTAAGTGATTTCATATAAACCTCCTCCTTTACTTCTTTATTATTTTAAACTTAATATTAATACAAGATGATATCCATATTTTCAAAAAAGCAGTTTTACTGAAAAGTTAGTCCATACCTTAAACTCTCACAACGCACATCAAACATCAATTATTGGCCCAAAGCACTTACCTATTTTTTAAACCATACAACACCTGCCTAAAGCACAACTAAGTTGTATCTTTTGAGCAATGGGGTTTACTTTATTTCTGTTTTCCAAAGCCCATGAATATTGCAGTAAGCATAGACATCCACTTCTTCGCCTGTATCAATCACTTCAACTTTTGGCTCCTCGCCAGGCGCCAGCGCAATCCTTCGCATGGTCTTATCACCAACCACTGCCACCCATTCAATATAATGTTCGGATATCATAGGATGAAGAGCCGAACCCACCTGAATATACAATTTACCATCCTTTCTGGTAACCGCTGGTACATGTTTTTCAACAGATGCATCTACGGTATTTGGCTTAAGCTCGGTCATGGGCTGGCCACAACATACCAGTTCCCCCCCACCCCTATTAATAAGCTCAACCAGATTCCCGCAAATTTCACAACGGTAAAAAGCCACCTTATTTCTCATCACGATGTTCCTCCCTTCTTAAAATCTCCAAATTATTTAAGTGATGTAAAATATATACCACATCAAATTTGGTTTTAAACCAATTTTTAAATTTGTACAATAAATATCGAAAGCACAACAAAAAACGGAGGCAACGCTGATCGCGCTTTCCTCCGTTTTTTGTTTATGTTAAGCCCATTCGAATTTTAACTAATAAATTTATCTGACGGCTTGAGCTGTTAGCTCATACTCGTGGTAATTTTCGGTCCTTTGAACCATCTTTTGATAGTGTTTATAGAGAATGCCAAAACGGTACTTATAATTTGGGTGCCATGGCTTCTGCCTGCCACAAAAATGCAATATAACCGTATTGTGTATGACAAAATCCAGATTGACACGCCCCTTTGTAGCAATTAAATAGGTACCATAACGCCTGGCATCATAATTATATAAATACTCGTCTAACGGCTTGATTTTATGCCAAAAGAGCCCATTAAGTACATCCTGGTCAGGCAGTATTAGCTCATTAGCATGCTCCTGAATATAATCAAATATTTGTTGAACATCTACTTCCTTCCTCAGGAGTTCCACATTGATGAGCAACACGCCCGAATTGTAGTACTTATTCGACTCGGTCCTGAGGCGAAGCTTGTTTATATAATCTATCACCGGCTTGGAGTGTGCAGCAGCGGCAAAATAATAGCCATCCAATTCCGTGTAATAAAGCGGTTCAATCGGATTAAGCACCAAGATGTCGGGATCAAGATACAATATCTTGTCAACGTGCTCAGGTAACACGGTATGCGCGATAAGGCGATAGTACATTTCAGGAGGATAGTAAAAATTAACTGGTGCCTTGGCAAATATATTCCTGTCAACGGTTAGCGGGTACAGTACATGCCCGCAGGCCTCTACAAATGCCCAAAGCCGCTCAAGTTCCGGTTCTTTTATGTCAGAGTGTATCAGATATACTTCTGCCTTCTCAGAGCAATTATCAAACAGCGATCTGAGCATCACCTTAAGCGGCGGAATATAAGCAGCATTTAAAGTCACCAGTATATTCACTCACACTCACCCCTCGCGCACAAAAATGATTTAACGCCTAAACAAACACCTCAAACCCATCATAAGCAACATCAAACCCATGTGGTTTTGCAAGCTCTACTAACTCATCATGCAACAGGCGACCGTTATGGGAAAAATGCGTCACCACAAACTTGGTGGCCTCATCAGCACATCCTATTTCAATTAGTCTCTCCTTAACCTTTATGTCATCGGGCAGCCCCATGTGGTAGTTCCCATCTTGGTCTGGACCTGCGGTGCAGTCCAAACTCACCAAATTGAAATAATGTCCTTTTATATATTCCCATGTTTCCTCCGGAAATATTCCCGTATCGTTTCCATACAGCATGCGTTTTCCATCCGTATCCTCAAATATATAAATATAGCAATCTTCGTTTCGATCATGCTGCGCTTTAAGCGGCGTCACCTTTATGTCTCCCGCCTCAAACGTCTCAAATGGCGGCACATAATGGATATTAATATATTCCTTTAATACAGTATTGTTGTTAATTATTTCATTCATAATAGACTCCACAGCCTTGTTGCCATATATATCCAACATACTTCCCTCATCAAGGTGAGCAAACACCGATCTTCTGAGCGCCAAATCTTTGGTATAAAAGTGGTCCCCATGGGAATGGGTTATAACCAGATGCCTTAGTTGGCTAAGGTCAATCTTAAAATTGATTACGTGGTAGTATGTATCAGGCGGAAAGTCTACCATTAAGCTATCGTTAATAAGAGTGCCTGAGCGCGTGCGAATATTCTTTCCTCCCCTTTTTCTTGCTTCCTTGCAGTATTGGCACCCGCAGAATATCCCTGGCCACCCTTCAGAAGCCCCAGTGCCAAGATATTTAACTTTCACATTAATCTCCTCCCCTATAACATTCTTTGCAAACTCATTTGAATTCTTCGGGCCAATCAATATATTTATTTAAAATTTCTACAAACCGGCTTAAACCCTGTGCATCTTGCCGATCAAACCGCGCTCTATATGGGCTGTCAATATCCAACACCCCCACCAGTCGGTCGCCCTTTACGATAGGTACGACTATCTCCGACCGGGACGATGGATCACA
>JAMNZI010000107.1 GCA_023622385.1 Bacillota bacterium
GCCCTTCATTTTCCAGCTGCTGCCTTACCTTTTGAGCATCAGCCTGAGAAGCATAACCCATGGCCAAAACGCGGAAATACCTATCATTTAAGATATACCCTGCTCCTCCCTTTGCCTGAAGCTCCCGTGCAGCCGCTTCGGCATTTTCTTTATTTGTAAAAGCGCCTAACTGTATTGTATACAGGTTAAAAGGATCTATATCAAGTTGTTCCGTCACCTTCTGGGCTGAGCTAGAGCTTTCATCGGGACCTTCATCGGAAGAATCGCTTGCTTCATCAGGAACGGTAAGCTGGGCATCTGGCACATCAAGAGAACCATTGCCTTCGCCCTGGTTAACATCGGTAGAGTTTCCCAAAAAGGATGTGACTATCCGGCTCACAAAATTGCCTACCGCCCCTGCTGAGCCTATATACGCGACCAAAAACAGTAAAAGGCCAAAAATGAGTATTAAAGTGTAACGCCGCTGGTATCTCCTTCTTTTTAGCCGTGAGTAACGCATAAGAATTCCTCCTTTGATTTAAACTTTCAAGATAAATTTATACTTACTTATATCTATGGCAGGTCCACTTGATTTATGATAAAATGGTACCCAGAACTTGCTATATCCGATTGATGGAGGTCAGCCATGAAATACCACATAGACACCATTCCCGTATGGGATGCTTATCATCAAGAAGGGGAATGCCCCTTATGCAATCTGGAAAACAAAATAGAGAAGAGCTATGTTGAATCCTTTCTTGGAGGCTCGGTAATGGAGCCGGATACCAGAATAGAGGTAAACAAGACCGGTTTTTGCCCGCACCACTTCCAATTGCTGTATGACGCCCAAAACCGCTTGGGCCTGGCTTTAATGACCCATACCCATCTCAAAGAGTTTATGGAAAAATTCCAGCAACGCAGCAATGCTATTTTGAAAGCCAATAAGGGCAGGGATACTTCTATACTTGGCAATATAATTAAAGGAAGAAAGGACGTGCAGCAGGCCATATCCGAATTTGAGGAATGGCTTATCAAGCAACATCATCAATGCATAATCTGCAACCGAATGACAAATAACATGAATCGCTATGCCTACACCATTCTCTACCTATGGGATACCGATAAGGAATTTAAGGAAACCCTCAAGTCTTCAAAGGGCTTTTGCCTCAAGCACCTGGCCTTGACCATAAAAATAGCCAGAGAGACGCTTCCTTCACACAAACAAACTCTCTGGCTAGCCGAGGTAATCCCTTTACAGACTAAATCTCTTCATAACCTGGAACAGGAGCTGTCCCAATTCATCAATAAATTCGATTACCGCAACCAGGACAAACCCTTAGGAAGCGCGAAAGACTCGCTCCCCCGAACCATACAAAAGCTCACAGGAAAATTTATGGATTAATAATAACATTTATGATGAAAAGGAAAATTCTTATTCCTGGTACTGTTCCAGGCTTACTCCAACTGCCGTCAATATATGCACGGCCAGCTCGTCAGGATAGGGATGCTTATACACAACCCTCTTTATGCCGCTGTTGATGATGAGCTTAGCACATATGACGCAGGGTTGGTGGGTACAGTACATGGTAGCGCCGTCAACAGATATACCCATTTTAGCCGCCTGCGCAATGGCGTTCTGTTCGGCATGAACCGCATAGCAGTATTCATGATGAGTGCCTGAAGGTATGTTTGCCTTTCTCCTCAGACATTCTCCCCTTTCAACGCAGCTGGTATAGCCCGAAGGGGCACCGTTATAGCCGGTGGTCAAAATGCGCTTATTTTTCACGATGACTGCGCCTATCTTCCTGTTGGGTTGGTAACAGCTAGACCAGTTGGCAATCAGCTCCGCCAGCTCCATAAATCTCTTGTCCCACTTATTCACAAGATACCCTCCTTAAACGCTTCTTAAAGTATATTCTACTTACGGCCATTTGTCATTGCAACTTCATTTGGAACGATATTTTCGGTTTTTTGTCGGATTTTGAAAATAAACATCCAGAGAGATGTGGTATTGGAATATAATTAGGGTACAGTCCTTTTGGAAAAATTTATTTGGAAAAATTTAAAGGTCATATTTATTTTTAGATATAGCAAGCAAGAAGATGATTTATTGTCTTATTTTTTAAAATTCAAATTATTTAACCAAAATTCGTTTACAACAGTATTTGCCATCCCCCTGGCTTTTATATAAACTATTTACTGTGATTAGCACTCACCAAAGACGAGTGCTAATATAGCGTGGAAACGGTACCGATAATTAACACAAAAACATATCTAAAGGAGGGTAACGGCATGAAATTAAGACCATTGGGCGATAGGGTCGTAATTAAAGCCTTGGAAACCGAAGAGACCACAAAGGGTGGCATCGTGTTGCCCAGCTCTGCAAAAGAGAAGCCTCAGATGGCTGAGGTGGTGGCTGTAGGGCCTGGTGGCATGGTCGACGGCAAAGAGGTTAAAATGGAGGTAAAGGTAGGCGACAAAGTCATCTATTCCAAATATGCTGGAACCGAAGTAAAGCTGGATGACGAAGAATACATTATCGTTCGCCAAAGCGATATACTCGCAGTAGTTGAATAAAAAATGAGAAGAAGGAGGAGGTAATACATATGGCCAAACAGCTTGTATATGGCGAAGAAGCCAGAAGAGCGATAGAGCGCGGCGTTAACAAATTGGCCGATACCGTAAAGATAACCTTAGGCCCCAAAGGGCGTAACGTAGTGCTAGAGAAAAAGTATGGTTCTCCCCAGATCGTCAACGACGGCGTAACCATTGCAAAGGAAATTGAGTTAGAAGATCCATACGAGAATATGGGCGCTCAACTGGTCAGAGAGGTTGCCAGCAAGACAAACGATGTAGCTGGTGACGGTACCACCACTGCAACGGTTTTAGCACAAGCTATCATTCGCGAAGGGCTAAAGAACGTAGCAGCGGGCGCTAACCCCATGTTGATAAAGAAAGGCATCCAAAGGGCAGTAGACACAGCTGTCGAAGCGCTCAAAAAGCTGAGCAAACCCATTGAAAGCAAAGAGGCCATCGCTCAGGTTGCTTCCATTTCTGCTGACGATGAGACAATAGGCCGACTAATCGCCGATGCTATGGACAAAGTAGGTAAGGATGGCGTTATCACTGTTGAAGAGTCCAAGTCCTTATCCACTGAAGTGGAGATTGTAGAAGGAATGCAGTTTGATAGAGGATACATCTCCCCCTATATGGTAACTGATACTGAAAAGATGGTTGCAGAGTTGGACGAACCATTGATCTTGATCACCGATAAAAAGATCAGCAATGTACAGGACCTGTTGCCAATACTCGAACAAGTAGTACAGCACGGCAGAAAGCTACTGATCATCGCCGAGGACATTGAAGGCGAGGCATTGGCAACGCTGGTTGTCAACAAGCTGAGAGGTACTCTCATCAGCGTGGGGGTAAAGGCTCCTGGATTTGGTGACAGGCGCAAAGCCATGCTGCAGGATATCGCTATCCTGACAGGTGGTACTGTAATTTCCGAGGAGGTAGGTCTCACCCTCAAGGAAGCCACCATTGACATGCTCGGTCGTGCCACTAAAGTAACTGTTGACAAAGAGAATACCACCATCGTGGGTGGCGCTGGCGATCCGAAAGAGATCAAGAACCGCATAGCCTCCATTAAAGCCCAGATTGAGGAGACCACCTCTGACTATGACAGAGAGAAATTACAAGAGCGCCTTGCTAAGTTGGCCGGCGGCGTAGCCGTGATCAAGGTTGGTGCCGCGACTGAGACCGAAATGAAGGAGAAGAAGCTGAGAATCGAAGACGCCCTCAACGCTACCAGGGCTGCTGTGGAAGAGGGTATCGTTCCCGGCGGTGGCGTAGCGCTCATCAAAACCATAGAAGAAGTAGAAAAACTCCAGGCTGAAGGCGATGAACTGACTGGCATCAACATAGTGAAACGTGCCTTAGAAGAGCCGCTCCGCCAGATTGCCATCAACGCCGGTATGGAAGGCTCTGTAGTAGCTGAAAAAGTCAAATCCAACCATGACAAATACTTTGGTTTCGATGCATTGAGGGGCGAATACGGCGACATGGTAGCCAAGGGCATCATCGATCCTACCAAGGTTACCCGTTCTGCATTGCAGAATGCTGCTAGCGTAGCAGCTATGGTTCTCACCACCGAAAGCTTGGTAGCCGAGATACCCGAAAAAGAACCTCCAATGCCCGGCGGCAAGAATCCTGAAATGTATTAATAAAAAAGCTGAAAAAAGCGGTTGCTTGATGAAAAGCAACCGCTTTTTCTATGATACGCTCAGCAGCCCTGAGTCTTCCTCTTCCGTTTCTTTAGCGCCATCGAGGCTTTCGCCTTCTGCAAAGATGGAATCGCTCAATTCTTTGGATTTGAGATAATTGATCTCGGAATAAAAGTTTTCCATGAGAGTGCACACCATATGTTCAAATTCCAACAGCTGACGCCGTATCTCCTTAAATCTCGCTTTCCACTTGTTTTTCTCCATCTCCAGCTCATACATCTCTGCTGCAATTTTTTGACGCCCTTCTTCTATAATGGCCTGGGCTTTTTGTTCTGCTCGAACCAATGCTTTCGAAATATAAGCCTCCCTCTCGGAAAATTCCTCCAATTTCTTTTCCAGCTCTCTTATTTGCGACTTTATCCTATTGTTTTCCTCCACAAGCTCCAGCATCCGTTCCTTTTTCTTAGAAAGCTCTTCTTCATAATCTTTGCGCAAATCGGCAAGATATTGTTCCACTTGGCGCCTGTTGTATCCCAGTATGGCAATGCTAAACGTCTTCTTCATTTGTCCTAACCCCCCTTGTAAATAATATACAACAATTGTCCTGTAAATTTTGTAAATTCGTGGGGTCGAATAGCATCTTTTTATATCGATAATGCCTGAGGAGGTGGCTTCTTCTTTAATACTAGGATATATCTTGATTATTTAAACGCTAATAAAAAACTCCTTTCTGGTTTTGTCATTAATTTTATCCAGAAAGGAGCTCTTTTTGTTCATACAAAAAAAATTTTAGACAATCTCACACATAAACGCCCAAACAGTTTATTTTTTAGGCGTTGCGTTTAATTTTACAACGAACCATCAATCCGGGGTTCCTTAGTTCCTCTCTACCATATTGAAGCTAATTCCCAGATATTTAGACTTGTTAACATAATACCATTTTTTGTTGTGAAGAGTTCAATATTAATGCTAGTCGGATCAGGAAAAATACGACTTGATATAGAAACTTCTCCTTCGTTGCCGAAAACTTCTACAGAAGAACGATCAAGGAATATATGGATCTTAAGAAATTTGCCTTCTATAAGCTCGAGATCGCATACATACCTATCACCTTCAACAATACCAGATTTACGTGTATCTACAAATAGTTGTCGACTATCGGAACGGTACCCCACCACAGTTTCTTGATTTCTATCAACAGAACACCTAAGTTTTATACCAAATTCTGCACTGTCTTGCTCAGATATCTGATATTCAGCTAAAATTTCGAAGCATTCCCCTTTAATATCATTAAGAATATTATTTTTCTCTTCTCCTAACGCTATATTATTGGCACAAAAATGTTTTTGCCTCAACTTTTTAAGCTCAGGCACTGGCTGAGCTTTTACTTTACTACCATCCGGAGAAAGAGTAAGGACACGTGGAAGAGTCATACAACCTGCCCACCCATCAGATTTAGTGGGATTAGGATGCCCCCACATACTCATCCATGCAAATAATATCCTTCGCCCTTGATCATCAGAAAAAGTTTGTGCTGCATAAAAATGTGGCCCATAATCTAGATCTCCCCAATACTGAGGTGTAAATTTTCCATCTTCATAATTCATCTCCCCTATCATATAAATATTTTTATGCCCTTCCATCCCTATTGGAGATACAATCAATACATACTTATCACCCAGAGGAAATAAATCCGGACATTCCCACATACTTCCTTTTGACCCATCGCTCTGAGCCAATACACCTACATAGTGCCATTCTAATAAATTGCTAGACCTGTACAACAAAGCTTTTCCTATACCGTCTTTCCCAGAACCTACAATTGCATACCACATGTCACCGTATTTCCATACTTTAGGATCTCTAAAATCATAACTTCCATCTGAAGGGGCTGCAAGAATAACAGGATTCTTCGAATACTTATTGAAATTCACACCGTCCACACTAGTAGCAATGCATTGAACTTGTCTATGTCTATTTATCTCGCTATCCATAATATTCCCAGAGTACATAAGGGTCAGCACTCCATCATTATCCACCGCACTCCCCGACCAACAGCCATCTTTATCATAAAATTGGTCGGGGGTCAATGCTATTGGCATATGCTTCCAGTACACTAAATCTGAGCTAACTGCATGACCCCAATGCATTAAAACTGGCTCCGTACTATAAGGATGGTATTGATAAAACATGTGATAGACACCTTTAAACTGGATTAATCCATTAGGGTCATTCATCCAACCTTTGGGTGGCATCATATGATACGCCAACCTATAAGGATCGTTTTTTTGAACTGAATATTTTTCATTCATATTGAACGCCTCCTCTCTTAATATATATTGATTATTTATATTTTGATAAAATAAATAGACATAGCATAGAATATTCTCCCTCACAAAACTGTAATATCCCATATACCATCTTTATAAATGACTACCCTAAAACATTGCTTCCAAAGAAAAATTTATATTCTCGAATCATGTATAATAAAGTTCGCAATATAAAAAGAAAGAAAAAACCATTGGTCACTCCGAATTTGGTAAGTACGAGCAGAGCAAAGAAGGAGTAAAAAACCGATGGTTTACTTTAATGATAACCTAAGTTTAGAAAAAATACTACTTAAATTTTTGAAGTATTGACTTGGAGTTAACTCCAGAATATATACTTTGTACTGTAGATAAAAGCAGGAAGCATAACATATGTAAAACGAATGCTTTAAAACTAATCTCATAGTTTCAGCAATCGGCCTAACATGCGTAACGGTAAAATATTTAAAACTGAACAACAAAGGTCCAATTAAGACAGATGACAGGGGGAGGAGTATGCAATACGGCGAAAAGATCGTTCAGATAGAAGAAAAAACGGGTGAAACCAAGCAAACCAGCTTTATGTTAATGATTTTTATCTTGATGAACTTTGTCATTACAATGATGTCTTCGGTGTTCAGCAGCATTTTGGATAAGATTTCCATTTCACTAGATGTATCGGTCGCTAATGCAGGTTTATTGAACACCATGTTTTTCTACGGTGGTGCCTTCGGTGTCCCCATTACCTTAATCGTATTCAGAAAAATTGAGCGTACCAAGATGATGAAGATTATGCTGTTCATAACCATCTTGATGACATTGGCACTCGTCTTTACACGAAATTTTACGCTACTACTTATAATTCGGCTTATAATGGGCATTTCAGCCAATAGCTATGGCACATTGGCCGTTTCGGTGGTTTTATCGCTTACAACCAAGGAAAAACAAGGCCGTACCATGGCGCTTTACATAACGGGGGCTTCCCTAGCAAATATCGTCGGTACCTCATTGACGCGGGCTTTATTATCCATCTTAGATTGGCGTAGCATTTTCTGGATATTGAACATCGTTATGATTTCATCCCTCACCTACTTTAAAATCTATCTGCCGGAAAATGAACATAACCCCACTAAGTTGGATATGAAAAACGAATTGGATTTATTAAAGAGCGAGAAAACCTTGTTAGTCATTACGAGTACTTTAATCATATTCATGGGGAACGGAGCATTTTTTAACTACATTACACCCTATTTGCTTACCCTTTCTCCATCCCTCGAACCTACAATGAGCCTTATTTTATTTCTTCAAGGGATTGCAAGCTTTATAGGTAATCTGATTGGAGGATATGTATCAGATCGCATAGGTTTTGCTAAATCCCTGCTGCTGGGCAGTGCACTTCAAATAGTTCTTATAGCATTTATCATCGCTTCTCAGAGCCTTATGTGGTTGAAGGTGCTACTTACCATACTATGGCCAATGAATCTTTGGTTCCTGGGATTGCAGCTTAGTGCCGGGATTGCGCAGGTGACAAATAATAATAGTTTAATGATGAGTTTTAACAATTCAGCGCTTCAACTGGGCAGTGCCATAGGTTCAAGCATGGCGGCTATGGTGATCTCTTTTGCAGATATCCACATCATTACGTATATCACCCTATTGACGAGCATTGTACTTTTCATAATGCAACTGGTCTCGATTAAAAAGCTTTCATAGAGCTTTTATCAGCATTGGCAATCCAATCTGCCTTTGATAGACAGCTGTATCCATCATATTTTTATCGAGGAGGTATAAAATATGGAACGCTTATGGACAAAGCATTTTATTCTCACAGTGCTCGGAGTGCTCTTCCTCTTCACTGCCTTTTATATGCTATATCCTACTCTGCCACTTTTCATAAAACACATAGGCGGCAATGAAAGCCACGTAGGCCTCTCCATGGGCATCTTTATGTTGTCTGCCGTCATATTTAGGCCAATTATTGGAGGCCTTCTGGACCGGTTTGGCAGGCGGATGTTCATCATACTGGGAATATCCCTATTCGCTCTATCCATGTACATTTATAATTGGGTAAACGGAATTGCTGCTTTGCTATGCCTTAGAATGCTGCACGGAATAAGCTGGGCTATATCCACCACTGCCATTCTTACAATGGCGGCAGATATAGTTCCAAATACTCGCTATGGAGAAGGTATAGGATGGATAGGTACAGCTATGACCTTAGCCATGGCCATCGCCCCCATGTTGGGCGTTTGGATTGTAGAAAACCTTTCATATCATGCTCTTTTTCTGTCAGCCGCTGTTCTTTCTATCATAGCATTACTTTTAAAGTTCAACTTAAAAGTTCCCTTTCAGCCACAAGCGGATAAAAGAAAGATTGAGTTTTTTGAGAAATCTGCCCTATCTGCTGTGGTATCGGTCATATTTCTGTTTATCTCCTATTCCGGCATCACCACTTTTGTTTCACTATTTGCTGACTCCATTAAGGTTAATTCGGGTGTATTTTTCCTAGTCTATTCAACAGCGCTATTCTTAAGTCGCCCCTCTGCGGGGAAGCTCTCAGACAAATATGGTGAAACGCTTGTAATTATACCTTCTCTTTTGATAGCTGCTTTAGCATTAATTGTACTGAGCCTTTCGACCGGATTATCTGGCATGCTTATTTCAGCAATGCTGTATGGCCTTGGTTTTGGCTCTTCGCAGACAGTCCTTCAGGCAACCATAGTGCGTTCTGTGTCTCCAGATCGTCGAGGAATAGCTAATGCTTCCTTTTCGACTGCCACCGATATCGGTATCGGACTGGGTTCCATCATATTGGGTTGGATTTCAGACCATACAAGTTACAGAACATTATTTATGACTAGCGCAGTCTCAGTTATGCTCTCGTTATTAATATGGGCCATTAGCTCAAGACATCTATTGAAAAATAGGCATTCAACAGCTGTATCCTCCTTTAGTCCCAACAATGCTAAAAACGAGTAAAAGTAGGACAACAAGTGGAGACAGTGTTTTTTGCAGGTACAGGTATAATTTTGTAGGGCATTCTGCTGACATCAGGAAAGCGGGCCAGAAGCAACTTACAGTACAGTTTCTAAATTGGTAATCCAAAAAGGTATTGACTTGGAGTTAACTCCAGCATATATACTTTAAATGTAAAGAATATTTCCAATTTTATATATTTAAAAGACAAAAACCAGAAAAAGCACTCCTTAATTTTAGCAAGCAGTCTGGCATACAAAGTAGTGAAACCGTCCAATGAGATAATCAAATCAATATCTCGCAAAAAGGGGGAATAATTATGATACATGAAAAAATCAATATTACCCCAGGCAGAAAATCCCAATGTGCCTTTATAGGTGCCAACGTGCGTCAATTGGATCAATAGCTTATTTAACATTTGAGGTTAAGGGATTTGTCAAATCTCAAATATTAGAATAATCTCACGAAATATTTAGAGGAGGTAGATAACTATGGATAACGAAAAATTGGCACAAGAATTAGTCTCTCTTTCTAAAGAAAAGTGGAGCTGGATGTCCGAACGCAAAGTGGAATCCTTGGACTCCCTGTTCCACGAGAAAGCTGTCTTCGTTCATATGGGTGCAACTTTTTCTAAAGAGCAGGAACTGGAAGTCATCAGAAGTGGCAGCATTCATTACAAGGATGTGGATATTCAAGAGGTGTCGGTACCGTTCATTGAAGATAACGTGGCAATTCTCTTGAACAAAATTCGCTTAATAGCCATTGTTGGTGGTAATGAAGTCACCAATCCATTCATGGTCACAGAAGTATATATAAAGCAGGGCGAAGCCTGGAAGTTAGCATCGCTCTCATTCACAAGACTGATTACTCAATAAAAATGGGGGGATCGATATGCAAAAGGTAGTTTTGAATAACGGCGTTGAGATGCCAATTTTGGGCTACGGAGTTTTTCAAATCACTGACCTGAACCAGTGTGAGCAGTGTGTCTACGACGCGATAAAGATAGGTTATCGATTGATCGACACTGCAGCCGCGTATATGAACGAAGAAGCGGTCGGTAAAGCCATCAAGAGGGCAATTGAAGAAGGCATAGTAAAGAGAGAGGAGCTGTTCATCACTACAAAATTATGGATACAGGATGCAGGTTATGAATCGGCCAAGAAAGCGCTGGAAAGATCCCTAAAAAAGCTTCAGCTTGACTATATCGACCTCTATTTGATTCATCAACCATTTGGTGACGTGCATTGTGCTTGGAGAGCCATGGAGGAGCTTTATCGTAAAGGGCTGATAAGGGCAATAGGAGTAAGCAATTTCCAACCAGATCGTTTGATGGACCTAATAGTTCACCATGAGGTAGTTCCTGCAGTAAATCAAATTGAGATACATCCCTTCCAGCACCAAATAGAGAGCATAGGATTTATGAAGGAATACAATATACAACCAGAAGCGTGGGGACCTTTTGCAGAAGGCAGGAACAACATTTTTCAGAATGAGGTTTTGGTATCCATAGCCAGAAAGCACGGCAAAACGGTTGCCCAGGTCATCCTGCGCTGGCTTATTCAAAGAGGGATAGTTGCAATTCCCAAAACCGTACACAGG
>JAMNZI010000078.1 GCA_023622385.1 Bacillota bacterium
CTACATCGAGATGTTATAAACATCTACAATTTTATCTACTACGATTCTTTTATATCCCCAAGTACAAGGGTATTACTTACGTTATATCTTTTATCCTAATTTTCTCTACTTCAAAGTATATCATACTATCTTAAGAATTGCAACATTATTTTTACTTGGTCCGTATCAAATAGATATTTATAACCTTTTATTGCAGTCTTGTAGCTTTGATCAACTCAGCCTTTATAAAACACGAATGTAATATTTTAATTTTTCCTATACCTATAATATAAATATTACATTTTAATGTTACTCATGCCTAAAAAATCAGCTTACAACTTATGAAGAATAAAACCATTTAATGTACACAAAAATTATGTTTTCCCATACAAGCCTCTAAAAATGAGCAGCTTTAATACAATAAGCTATACTCTAATTAACCTCTTACGCAAATTACTCCCCTCTAAACAAAAAAAACTTTCCTGCCATCATTCAGCAGGAAAGCCTGTGATGCAATCGCGTTTATTCATTCTGCAGCTTATACAGTATCCTAAAGCCGTTTTCCTCCAACGTTTTCTCTATATCAGCAGTGTTAAAGGAATTTATACCCACCACAACGCTGCTGGTACCATCTGCTCCACGGTAAACCGCCACGCGAGTGATGTTTGCGCCGTACTGCGCAAAAATACCGGTCAGCCTGGCCAAAATGCCGGGTTCATCCGACGCTTCGATGGTAAGCCTGGTGCCACGCTCACGAAAGCCCAGCAGTTCAATAAAAGCATCAAAGATATCGCTCTCGGTTATAATTCCTACCAGCTTATCCCCATCTACCACCGGCAAAAAACCCACCTTTTGATCGCGCATGAGGGTAGCTGCCTCTTCTAAAAGAGCATTGGGCGATATGGTAACAAGATCTTTGGTCATGATTTGCTTTATCTTGGTCTTTGACAGCAAATAGATGATCTCCCCCATGCTTAGGCTGGTTGCCTTAGAAGGTGAATATCTTTCGATGTCCTCCTTTGTAACTATGCCGACCAATTTGCCGTCCTTGACAACCGGCAACCGCCTTATGCCATGCTTCATCATGATCTCTTGAGCATCCGGAATGGTTTGATCAGGAGAGATGGTAAATGGGTTGGTAGTCATCCTGTTTTTAACAAACATAACCTTAACCTCCTAGATATGCTTTTTTGATCTCTTCGCTCTCCATCAGTTCAGCGCCGGTGCCCGAAAGCACAATCCTTCCCGTCTCTATCACATAAGCGCGATGCGCGATCTGCAGCGCCATCCTTGCATTTTGCTCCACCAGCAGCACCGTCGTTCCGTTGCTGTTTACATCTTTTATTATATTAAAAATTTCCTGAACTAACAAGGGCGCAAGCCCCATAGAAGGCTCGTCCAGCAGCAAAATTTTTGGGCGACTCATCAAAGCCCGACCAATTGCCAGCATCTGCTGTTCTCCACCCGAAAGGGTACCAGCCAGCTGCTTTCGCCTGTCAGCCAGCACCGGGAAAAGGTCATACACCTTCTTTAAATCCTTTGCAATTCCCTCCTTATCCTTTCGGAGATAAGCTCCCAGTTCGAGGTTTTCCAAAACCGTCAAATTGGAAAACACGCGCCGTCCCTCTGGTACATGGGAAATGCCCATCTTGACCCTTTCCTGTGCAGAAGTGTTGGTTATGTCCACGCCATCCAATATAATCTCGCCGCTGGTAGGCTTCTTTAAACCCGATATAGTACGCAACGTAGTAGTTTTGCCAGCCCCATTGGCGCCTATCAGGGTTACAATCTCACCATCATCCACCGTCAAAGAAATCCCTTTCAGCGCGTGTATCACGCCATAATGCACATGGAGATCCTTAACTTCAAACATCGCCAACATCCTCTCCCAAATACGCCTCTATGACCCTCTTGTTTGACCTGATTTCATCCGGAGTACCCTCAGCAATCAATATTCCGTAATCCAGTACATAGATGCGTTCGCATATCTTCATGACCAGGGACATATCGTGCTCAATCAGAAGAATAGTTAGGTTAAACTTCTCCCTGATCCACTTTATAAGCTCGGTAAGCTGAGCAGTCTCTGCAGGGTTCATCCCGGCCGCCGGCTCATCCAGCAGCAATAGGCTGGGGCTGGTAGCCAATGCCCGTGCGATCTCTAGATGGCGCTGTTCTCCATAGGGAAGATTTTTGGCATATTCATCCTTTTTGCCATCCAGGTTAAAAATCTTGAGCAGCTCCATTGTAGCCTCGCTGATCCGCTTTTCTTCCCTGTGGTACGATGGCAGGTGCAAAAAGCTGGATAGTAGTCCATACTGCACATTTTTATGCATGGCGATACGCACATTGTCAAACACAGTCAGGTCCTTAAATAGGCGGATGTTTTGAAACGTCCTTGCCACTCCCGCTTTGCATATCCTGTGCGGCTTGAGCCCCTGTAGTTCCTGCTGAGCATCGCCTTTGTCGAGAATAATGCTACCGCTAGTTGGAACGTAAACTCCGGTTAAAAGGTTGAACACGGTAGTCTTGCCAGCACCGTTGGGACCGATCAACCCTACCAGTTCACCCTGCTTAAGCTCCATAGCTACATTTAAAACGGCGGTCAATCCGCCAAAGGATTTTGTAAGCTTGTGTACTTTGAGCAACGGCATGTTTATTTTGCCTCCTTCTCAAACGCAAAGAACTTACCCAACCTGTTGAACGCAGATAGCGAGATCTCCCTTGAACCTAGCAGTCCTTGAGGGCGGAATATCATTATTATAATCAAAATGAGGGCATACAGTATCATACGAATTTCGGAAAACGACTGAAGTAAAGTGGATATAACTGCTAGCAAAATCGCCGCCAAAATTGATCCCGATATGCTGCCCATTCCTCCGAGTACCACCATCACCAGAATATCCACAGACTTTAAAAATCCAAATATGTCGGGTTTTATAAAATAGAAGTATGAAGCATACAGCGCCCCCGCTATACCCGCACAAAAGGCACCTATGACAAAAGCCAGAACCTTGTACCATGTGATATTAATTCCCATGGTCTCGGCTGCTATCTCATCCTCGCGTATGGCTATACAAGCCCTCCCATGCGATGACTTCAAAAAGTTTCTTATCAGAAGCACCGTTCCAACTGTAAAGATAAACAACCATGTCCAGTTAACAAATCGGGGTATACCGCTCAAACCTCGTGGACCGTTGGTGATTTTGTCCATATTGATAAACATGATTTTGATAATCTCTGCCATACCCAGGGTGGCAATAGCCAAGTAGTCCCCTCGAAGGCGCAACGTGGGCAGTCCAACCAGAAAGCCTACCAGCGCCGCCAACAAAGCCCCCAGCAAAGTGCCGAGCAAAAAGTTGTAGGTAGTGGGGTTTTTAAGGATAATCAGAGCACAGGTATAAGCCCCTATGGACATAAAACCAGCATGCCCCAGCGAAAACTGTCCGGTAAACCCCGTAATCAGATTAAGGCTTACGGCCAATATGATGTTTATGCAGATGGTAGTTAGAGTCGCCTGCAAATAGTCATTTATAATATTAACGGAAATGAGCAGCTGAACAATCGCATAGGCCAATACAACCAGAATAAGCTTCCTTATCAATTGAGCACTCAACGTACCCTTCATATTGCACTACACCTTCTCCCCGGTATTTTTACCAAGCAGTCCTGCCGGTCTCAAGATAAGGATCAAAATCAGAATGGCGAACACCACAGCATCCCTGTACATGGAATATCCAAATCCAGCCACAAAGGTCTCTATGATACCTATTAAATATCCGCCCAGCATGGCTCCTGGTATTATGCCAATACCTCCGAAAACGGCGGCAACGAAGGCCTTAAGGCCCGGCAAAACGCCCATCAGGGGATTGATGGAGTTATAGTACACGCCAACCAGAATCCCCGCTGCTCCGGCCAGAGCCGATCCCAAAGCAAAGGTAAAGGAAATTGTAGAATCCGCATTGATGCCCATAAGTTCTGCAGCATCCTTATCCAAAGAAACGGCACGCATTGCCTTACCAATCCTGGTCTTTTTGACAATAAGCTGCAACAGCACCATCAAAATAATTGTGATGATTGCAATTAGAATCTGCTGAGCCGAAATCACCACATTCCCCATTTTAAAGGTCTTTGCCATAAACCCGGTCATGGGCGGATAAGTCCTCACGTTTGCGGTAGCAAAGAACATGGTGGTATACTCCAAAAATAGCGATACGCCTATGGCGGTTATGAGCGCGGCAATCCTTGTAGCGTTACGCAAAGGCTTGTACGCAATCTTTTCAATCGCAACGCCCAACAAGGTACAAACCAGCATTGAAGCAAGCAGGGATGGAAAAAAACCCAGTCCAAGCTTGGCCATGCATACATACCCCACATAAGCACCTATCATATATATATCGCAGTGAGCAAAGTTGATCAGCTTTATAATGCCGTATACCATCGTATATCCCAAAGCGATAAGCGCATATATGCTTCCCAGCGATATACCATTGACGATCTGCTGTAACAGCTGTTCCACACGCTCTCCCTTCTTCCTCTATATTTTAGTAGCGATATTCGCAATTTAAAAAAAATCTATATTCTGGCACTAGCCCAGATGAAGCACCAATGGGCTGTTTAAACACATATAAGTGAGGGCATGACAAACGCCCTCACTTATATGCATGGTGATCACACTATAATAGTTGACGAAGGACTTTCTCACTCGGTTACTCTATAAGTCTTGTACTGCTGTCCGTCCTTCAATTCGATGACGATTATATCCTTCACGACATTATGGTTCTCGTCCACGCTCATGGTTCCGGTGACACCCTCAAAATCCTTGGTCGTTTCTAAAGCCTTCTTCAGCGACTCTCCATCGATCTTCTCAGCACGGCCCAAAGCATCTGCTACAAATTTAGCCAAATCGTATCCTAATGCGTTAAATGCATCAGGCTCCTTCTTGTACTTGGTCTTAAAGGCCTCAACAAACTCCGCCACCACGGAACTTGAATCGACCGATGAATAGTGATTGGTAAAGTAAACATTGTTAAGCGCCTCAGCACCGGCCAGCTCGGCCAGCTTGGGCGAATCAAAGCCGTCGGCTCCAAGTATAGGAACGTCTATTCCCTGTGCGCGAGCTTGCTTGATGATCAATCCCGCCTCATTGTAATAGCCCGGAATAAATATCACATCAAAGTCCTTGCCCTTTATGCTGGTTAACACGGCGTTGAAGTCAGTATCACCTGCCATATAGGCTTCCTGCGCTACAATGGTACCGCCACCAGCCTCAAAGGTAGAGGTAAACGCCTCCGCAAGGCCTTTGGCATAGTCACTCGAACTATCCATGATTATAACGGCCTTCTTGCTAGAAAGATTTTCCAAAGCAAATTTGGCCACCGCTCTGCCCTGCTGCGAATCGGTAAAGCAGATGCGAAAAGCATATTCCTTTACGCCCTTGTCATCTACCGTTACATTATCAGCAGTAGCCGAACCCGAGATTACCGGCACCTTGTTCTGGTTTGCTACCGGAATGGTAGCCATAAAAGCTCCTGAAGTAGCAGGGCCCAGTACAGCCACCACTTTGTCTTGCGTTATCAACCTGGTAGCCAAAGTAGTGGCTTCAGACGCATCGGATTTGTTGTCGTACTTAACGAGCTGAATTTTCTTGCCGTTTATGCCGCCAGCTTGGTTAATCTGCTCCACGGCTAGCTCTATACCCTCTACAGAGCTTTGACCATATGTCGCAACGCCACCGGATAACTCATAGTTAACGCCTATCTTGATGACATTCTGGTTGGTGGACGCCGTTTGAGAACAACTAGCAAATATCAGCATGGACAAGAGCAACATGAAAATTACGCTGTACTTCTTCATCCCATTCACCCCTCTGTATTTTTATAAATAATATAACACCGATCGATATCGTGTCAATATCCAAACATTTGTTTTCATTATTAATTTTTAGCAATTTATTTTTATTCAATAGTATCTTATATGATATTGCATCTTATGTGATCATAATTCACAAAAATGAAAATTTATAAATTGTCCATTCCATATTTATAACTATTTCAAAATGTAATGATTTTGTACATAAAAAATTCGAAAATTCCATTTGCATTTTTGAAGAATATACGGTATTATATGAATGTAAAACACGTTATCGCCGTAATTAAATGAGATAGCTCCTTAGGTTTTTACAAAATCACGGTTAATCGTTCGATTATATTTTAAAAAGAAGAGGAGGTTTTATTGATGGACAAATTTTTCAAAATCAGCAAGAACGGTTCTAAAATTTCAACCGAAGTTCTGGCCGGTCTTACTACCTTCTTTGCCATGTCCTACATTATTTTCGTCAACCCGGCTATTCTCTCACAAACGGGCATGCCACGAGAAGCAGTATTCCTAGCCACAATCATCGCTTCGGTAGTAGGCACTCTTGTCATGGGCCTTTTTGCCAACGTACCTTATGCTCAGGCTCCCGGAATGGGACTGAACGCTTTCTTTACCTACACCGTGTGTTTCGGGCTAGGATTCAGCTGGCAACAAGCGCTGGCGATGGTCTTCATCTGCGGTATCATAAACATCATCATCACTGTAACCAAGATTCGTAAATCCATCATCAAAGCAATTCCTGTCGGCCTGCAAAATGCAATTGGCGGCGGTATCGGTATCTTTATAGCTTATATAGGAATTAAGAATGCCGGACTTTTAAACTTCACTTCGGATCCCGGCACCTATACCCTATTGGAAAGCGGTACCGTCATATCCGATTCCAAAATCGTCCCAGCTCTCGTAACCTTCGATAACCCAACAGTCATTCTTGCCATCATCGGCATCGTTTTGACTTTTGTTCTGCTTATATTCAAGGTAAGAGGCGCAATTCTAATCGGCATCATCGCCACCACCATCATCGGAATCCCCATGGGAGTGGTTGATGTTTCGCAGATTGGGACTACCTCAGGAATCGGCGCAGCATTTGCCCAGTTGGGCACCACGTTTGGTGCTGCCTTTGGCCCCGAAGGAATGGGTTCCCTGTTCTCTGACCCCGAAAAGATCCCTCTAGTGCTAATTACCATATTCTCCTTCAGCCTTGCTGACACCTTTGACACCATCGGCACTTTCATAGGCACCGGCCGACAAAGCGGCATATTCACCGACGAAGATATAAGGCTCATGGAAACCAGCAGCGGCTTCAAATCCAAAATGGACAAGGCTTTGTTTGCCGACGCCATCGCCACTTCCATCGGTGCTATATTCGGCACATCCAATACCACCACCTATGTTGAAAGCGCAGCTGGAATAGGTGCAGGCGGGCGTACCGGCTTAACCAGCGTTGTCACGGCACTGCTGATGCTGGCCTGTATCTTCCTGGCACCCGTAGCCGGTCTGGTACCCGCAGCTGCAACCGCACCAGCCCTCATCGCAGTCGGCATCATGATGATGTCAGCCTTCAAGGAGATCAAGTGGGATGATATAGAGGAAGCAATCCCCGCATTCTTTGCAGGCATCTTCATGGCCCTTTGTTACAGCATTTCGTACGGCATCGCAACGGGGTTCATATTCTACTGCCTGGTCAAAATCTGCAAAAAGCAGCTAAAGGACATTCATCCCATCCTGCTAGTGTCGACGCTGCTGTTTATACTAAACTTCATCATGCTTATCTTTATTGAATGAATTTTTAAATGAACATTATCCCGCATAGCGTAAAAATCGGACGATGTGTAATCATCAAAAAGGGCACCGGCCTAATGCTCAAACCGGCGCCCTTTTCGTTTGCCCAATCCATTACAAGTACCAAATATTTGGCTAATATAACCCTTTGCAGGGCCTTTTATCCCTTATACGCTCTCGCTCTTTATGGCGTCCATGATGTTTTCATGGCGTATCTTCCTCATGGAATACACCATGCTGGCAAACACCACTAAAAATACGCTTAATACGCTTATGACTATGCTGCCTGTTGGCAGACGGAAGGGCATTTCAATCCCTTGCTGGATGGCGATATAAATAAGGTAGGTCACCAGTATGGAAACCGGCAGCCCGTAAAGCAGCGCCCTCACCCCGTAAAATATGCACTCGTAATTGAGCATCCTGTTGAAGCTCCTGTCAGTCATCCCCACCGATTTCAGCATTGCAAACTCTATCCTTCTCAAATTGATGTTAGTGGAGATGGTGTTAAACACATTGGCCATGCTTATGAGGGAGATCAGTATTATAAACCCGTAGGAGAACACCGATATGATGGTGACGATATTGCGGGTATTTTGCATGTTTCTGGCTGTATTGTGCAGATTATAGGTTGGAAGCCCTGCATCCAAAAGTATGCCCATTATATCCTGTTCGGCTTCGGCATGATCTATTGCCGCAAAATACATATTAGCAGGGTTCCAGATTTTTTCCTCACCATCGAAAAGGGCCTTCCTTATCTCATCGCTGACCACAACGACGATTGAATTGAAGCTTGGAGCATAATCCGGCACCCCAAAAGGAGTTTCACTTGCAAAGGCAACAAGCAGTATATCATCCTTCAACTGCCTTTCACCATCTTCCCGATCAAAAGCAGTAAGGGTTATGCTTTCGGGCTTTTTGCTGCCAAATATGCTGGAATTTATAAACCTTCCCTCTCGGCTATCATAATAATGCTGGTAATCTATTGCAATCCCGGCAGGAGAATCTGGATTCGTAAACAGCGATTCGTCAAGGCCCAGTTTATGAACGTAGTATTTAAAAGTATTGCTATCGACACTGCACAGAATCACGCTTATGGGGGCTTCTTCTCCATCGGAGATAAAACCGGCTTCAATCATCCGTTTATAAAACGATTGGTTAAGGTACTCTTTCGAAATCTTGGCATCGGCGTAAAGCATCCTCACAATGGAGCCCTCTTCTATGCTGTCCAGCAAAACGATATTCCTGTAAACCTCAAGGGTGGAATCCTTCAAATCGCCCACTTCGTTGGTAGAATAATACAGATCATAATCCACATCCCGATACACATCCGAAACGCCCTCCATAAGATACATCGAAAAAGAGGAAGTTGACACAAACAGGATTATGCTCATGGACAGCGATACCACCGTACTGCGATAACGCTTGCGGCTCCTCTTTAGATTCTTAAGGGCCAGATCCCCTTCCAGGCCGAACAGCTTGCGGGTCAGGCGCCATGTCTTGACTTGCCGCACAGTGAGCTTAATGTCAGTCGTCTGCCTGATGGCATCAATTGGCGATATCTTTCCGCTGCGCCATGCCGGTATATAGGCCGATATCAGTATGGTAATTACCGCCAGAATGGCCGCCGCTATCACCGATGGGACCGGCACAGACAGCGTAAGGCTTACGCGATCTCCCATTGTGATGATGCTGGCAAAGAGATTTTTTAATAGATGGAGCGTAACGCCTATGCCCGCAATGCCCGACAATATACCTATGGGTATGCCTACGGCTGCCAGTACAAAAGCCTCAAAGAACACAGAATGCCTGATCTGCTTTGCTGTGGCGCCAATGCTGGATAGCAGCCCAAAGTATTTCTTGCGCTCGCTGACCGAAATGGAAAACGAGTTGTATATGCATGACACCGAACCGGCCATAATGAGGGCAATCAGTATGGCCGCAAGGCCGTATAAGACGGCCAAAAACTCTCTGTCTTGGCTTATGCCCATAAACCTGAGCAGATCATCATTGTACTCATAATAGTTGTACTGCAGCTCATCCATACCCAGATTGCCATATATGTCATACACCTTTCTAGGATTCTTAAGCTTTATATACACATCGGCGACGTCATTCGTGCCCAGCTGGCTTCTGTCAAGGACGGTGATGAGGGTATAGCCGGGAGCAGAAAAGGGTTCCATTGCAAGAGACGGCCTTTCGCATATCCCCACCACCTTATAGGTCCTGGTATCCGTGACTATCAGCTTTTCGGATACGCCGTCTTGTTCATGCCTGTAAGGATCCCTCTGCGCCAGTACGGTACCGTCCTCCGAAATACGGTAGCCAATCTCGAGTTCAATGATATCGCCCACTTCATACTGCACGCCGCCGTTGGTGAACACGTGATAGGGCACAACCACCTCATTTGCATTTTGCGGCAGCCTGCCACTTTTTAAATGCACAGGCAACATCGCAAAGGCCTTTTCATCAAAGCCCAGGATATACAGATAGGGCTTATACTCGTTTAATCCTACTTCAAGCCGAGCATAGCCTATGCCCTTGGTTAGAGCAACTTCCTGTACCTCCTCATTTTTACCTATGCTTTCAATGGTATCCATATCAGCACCGTAAATAGCCGCATGCCAGTCTCCAGTATCGGCTTTTGCATGCTCGATGAGGAAATTTTGAAAGCTGGATACAAAGGAGGTCACGGCAGCTATCATGGCGGTAGACAAAATGATACCGATAATGGTGACGACAGTGCGCGTCCTGCTTTTCCTTAGGGCAGCCAGCGTAATCTTGTTCATGACGTTCATGGCCTGATCACCTCATCCCTTACGATCCTGCCGTCCTCCAGGCTGATGATACGGCTTGCCTGCAGGGCAATCCTATCGTCGTGCGTAACGATTATCAGGGTCTGGTTGTACTTCTGATTGTACAGCTTGAGCAGCTCGATGATCTCAGCGCTGTTTTTGCTATCCAAGTTGCCTGTGGGCTCATCGGCAAGTATCAAAGCGGGATTGGTAATAAGAGCGCGGCCTATGGCCACCCTCTGCTGCTGGCCACCCGATAGCTGGTTGGGCAAATGCTTAGCCCTGTCCTTAAGGCCCAGGGTGGTAAGCAGCTCATTCAAGCGCGCCTTGTCTTCCTTCCTGCCATCCAGAAGCAGGGGCAGCATTATGTTCTCCTCCACGTTCAACACGGGGATCAGGTTGTAGAACTGATAGATCAGGCCGACCTGCCTGCGCCTGAAAATAGCAAGCCTTGACCTGTCCAGGCTGTATATGTCAGTGCCGTCGATGTATACCTTGCCCGAGGTGGGAAAATCCACCCCGCCTAGTATGTGCAGCAGCGTCGACTTGCCCGACCCCGACGGTCCAACAATGGCCACAAACTCGCCCTTCTCCACCGAAAA